>JADYZD010000041.1 GCA_020853295.1 Bacteroidia bacterium
ACATTTATATGGGCATTGTTTACGCCATAAAATATTTGCGGATTTATTATTTCCAGGGTATAAACTCTTTCAGTCAAACGTGTCTTTTTTACTTTCTTTGCACAAAGATACTCAAACAAAGCTTTGCAACACTCCCGAATTATACATGTCTTGTCAGATTATGGTTCCGATGCCATAGAAAACACCATTTACCACGCTTTGTTAATACAGCATTTTCCCCATGCCCATTTTATTTTTTCAAACCAACAATTCAGGCAAGGCGACATTATATCGCCCGGGATTTTTATGCGCTTGGCCTACAAAGATTTTCCTGCTGATACCATTCATATCTGTCTGTTGCACATTGAAAGCCGTTCCCCAGAAAAATACACGGTTGCCAAAGCCGCCAACCAGTATTTTATAGGTCCCGATAATGGTTTTTTACCCATTGCGCTAGAAAATGAAGCAGTAGAATATTATAAACTGCCTGCTTCTGGCGCAAAAGACTTGTTCAGGGATATATTCATCCCTGCTGCCCTGCGTATTGTGCAAGAAGATGCCGCTGTTTTTGCCATTTCCGAAGAAAGTCCTAAAAAATTCCTCATGCCTTCGCCAGCCATTACTGGAAACACATACAGGCTTAGCGTTTTGTACAACGATTCCCATGGGAATGCCTATTTAAACATGACCAAATCTGAATTTGACCGCATTACCCAAGGCAAGAAATTTTCTTTAAAAATTGGGTATAACGACCATATTGACCGCATTTCTGAGGCGTATCACGACCATTCCGAAGGGGACAAACTGGCCCTTTTTGGGCTGGGTGACATGTTGCAAATCAGCATCAACTGCGGCTCTGCAGCGCAGTATTTGGGACTTAAATATAACAAAATGGTAATGTTAGAAATTGTTGCAGCATGATTGTTAGAATTGTAAAAATGAGCTTTGAACCTGAAAAGGTAGACGCTTTCCTAGAAGTATTCCATTCCGCAGCAACTCAAATTCGACAATTTGAGGGTTGCAGCCACCTAGAGTTGTACCGTGATACTTTACAGCCCAATGTTCTTTTTACCTACAGTTATTGGGAAAACAACGATTGTTTACAACTGTATAGAAACAGTGACTTGTTTGAAAGTACCTGGGCAAAGACCAAGGTATTATTTAATGACAAGCCCCAAGCATGGAGCTTAAATAGGCTTTACAAAAGTAAAGACTAAACAAAATCTGAAACTGTATTGCCACCCAAGTTGCCCGAAGACATGAGCAGCAGCACTGTGGGTTTGGTTTTGCTTATAGCAGCATTTACTTTGTCTTTCAATGTTTTAGGGTCGCTTATTTCCTCACAATTGCCTATGGTTTTTTCAATGATTCCTTTCTCTGGAACTGGCATTTTTTTCAACTCATATACATGCGGATCATACAGCACAAAAGCTTTGTCGGCAGGGTCTAAACTCCCCGCGTAACCGGGTAAAAAGTCCGCCCGGAGGCTGCTAAAAGTATGCAGTTCAAACACTGCTATGAAATGGTGATTGGGGTATTGCTCTTTTACGGCAGCTACCGAAGCTTTCACCTTACTGGGTGCATGTGCAAAGTCGCGAAAAATGGTAAGCCTTTCTGAATCATGCACTTTTTCCAACCTTTTTGCAGTGCCTTCAAAGGTTTGCATGGCCTTCCAGAAATCAGTTGGTGCGATGCCCAAATCAGCCGCTAAAAGGGCGACTCCAGCTGCATTTTGCAAATTGTGTTTGCCAAATATTTTCAGGCTAAATTCTTGACCTGCAACATTTACCACCACCCCATCTACAGTAAGACTATAGGAAGGTTCGGTATAAGGTCCACCAGCAATATTGGTTTCCTTGCAAATAGCGTCCAATACTTCATCCCTTTGGTACCAATACACCTTTCCATTGGGGAGAACTGTACTTAAAAAAGTTTTAAACTGTTGGATATAGTTCTCAAAAGTGGGGAACACATTGATATGGTCCCAGGCAATTCCGGTAATCATGGCAAAATGTGGTTTGTAAATGTGAAATTTGGGAACGGGATGCAGAGCTGATGTGAGGTATTCATCACCTTCAATGATAATAATTGGTGCCTCGCTTACTTTTACCATACGTTCAAATCCTGCCAGTTGAGAACCCACTAGGTAATCGAAATCCATTCCCAATTCATGCAATACATGCATGAGCATGGCTGTGCTTGTGGTTTTGCCATGGCTTCCGCCAATCACTACCCGAATTTTATCTTTACTGTGTTCGTAAATATATTCTGGAAACGAGTAAATAGGTATCCCTAAAGATTTGGCTTGTAGCAGTTCGGGGTTGTCTGCCCTTGCATGCATGCCCAGTATAATCCCATCAAGCCCAGAGTGAATTTTATCGGCAGACCACCCCATTTTCTCGGGCAAAATGCCGGCCTGCTTCAATCGGGTAAGTGCTGGGTCAAAAATTTCATCATCGCTTCCAGTAATATGGTGGCCATGGGCAAGCAACTCCAAGGCCAGGTTATGCATAACAGCACCACCGATAGCGATGAAATGAAAATTCTTGTGGTTTGGATTGAGTTTAGAATTCAAGGGAATCAATTTCCAACAAAAAACCGCAAAAGTGCATGGAAAACCATTTGTAAATTATACACAATGGTGGATGGAGGAAATCGAAAATAAAAGCCCAAAAACCAATAAGTATTGCATGAAAAATGCCTATTTTTGCATCCCTTTTCAAGGAATATCATTCATGAAAATACTTGTATGCATTAGCGTAGTGCCCGACACTACTACCAAAATTACATTTACCGACAACAACACCAAATTTAACACCAGCGGTGTGCAATTCATTATCAATCCTTATGATGAACTTGCATTAACAAAAGCTTTGGATATTGCAGAACCTGCAGGCGGAACTGTAACCGTAATCCATGTTGGAGGCGCTGAAAGTGAACCCAGCATTCGCAAAGCACTAAGTATGGGTGCAACAGATGCTATTCGAATCAATGCTGATGCTACCGATGCATATTTCGTGGCATCACAAATTGCAGCGGTTGCCAAAACCCATGCGTATGACATGATTTTAACTGGCAGGGAAAGTATAGATTACAATGGGGCTGCCGTGTGTAGCTTGTTGGGAGAAATGCTTCAAATTCCTTCAATCAATGTTATCACCAAGCTCGATTTGGATGGCAACAATGTTATTGTAGAACATGATATCGATGGTGGCCGTGAAGTATTAAATACCACCTTACCGTTTGTAGGAAGCGCCCAAAAAGACTTGTGTGAGCCCCGCATTCCAAATATGAGGGGAATTATGGCTGCCCGCACAAAACCTCTTCAAGTGTTAGAACCTGCTGCTGCTGTTTCTTCTGGCAACTATGCCAATTTTGAACTGCCAGCTGCGAAAAGTGGTGTAAAACTTATTGATGCTGAAAACGCAGGTGACCTTATTCAAATGTTACGTAACGAAGCTAAAGTGATATAAAACCATGTCAATCATTGTATTTGCTGAAATAGCCGACCAACAATTTAAAAAAGCCACTCTTGAGGCTGTTACTTATGCCAAAATGTTGGCCCAAAAAACCAATAGTTCTGTAGTCGCTGTTGCTATAGGGAACGTTTCTGATGCCGGACTGCTTGGCCAGTATGGTGCCAATGAAGTGGTGACCGTTGCAGCCGCCGACAGCTTTAACGCCGAGGTGTATAGCGATATTTTGGCACAAGTTGCTAAGGATAAAGCCGCTACCGTTTTGGTCATTTCCAATTCTTATGCTGGAAAATCCATTTCAGGGCGGGTAGCAGTGAAGCTTCGGGCTTCTTTGGCTACCAATGTGGTGGATGTACCTGATACCTCAGCAGGTTTCAAAGTAAAACGCGGGGTTTTCTCAGGTAAAGCTTTTGGCTGGGTAAATTTGGATGCCGCTATCAAGGTTTTGGCCATTACCCCAAATTCATTTGAACCTCAAAACACAGGCGGTACTGCCACAGTAACTGCTTATTCTGGCAGCATCGCACAAGCACAAACTTCTGTGGTTTCGGTAAACAAAGTGAGTGGAAAAATTCCATTAACTGAGGCTGAAATTGTGGTAAGTGGTGGCCGCGGAATGAAAGGTCCAGAGAACTGGGGAATGATAGAAGAATTGGCCAATGTTTTGGGCGGCGCTACTGCCTGCAGCAAGCCAGTAAGTGATATGAACTGGAGACCACATAGCGAACATGTTGGCCAAACTGGAATCACCATTAAACCCAATTTGTACATTGCTGTTGGAATTTCTGGCGCCATACAACATTTGGCTGGTGTAAGCAGCAGCAAGGTAATTGTGGCCATTAATAAAGATCCAGAAGCGCCATTTTTTAAAGCTGCTGATTATGGTATTGTTGGTGATGCATTTGAAATTTTACCCAAAATCATTGCAGCTGCAAAAGCAGCAAAAGCCTAAAACAGAATATGGGCAACCGATCTGAACTTGAGTTGATATCTATTGTTCCAGCGCATTCTCATGGTGCGTATACCCTTATTTTGGGTGAAAAAAATGGAAACAGAAATCTACCGGTGCTCATTGGCGCCTTTGAAGCACAGGCAATAGCCATGGAGTTGGAAGGCATGAAACCCTCTCGTCCTCTTACCCATGATTTAATGGTTTCAGCACTCAAAGCTTTTGAAATAGAAATCGTAGAAGTATTAATCAACGACCTGCAAGAAGGCATATTCTTTAGCAAAGTGGTTTGCCGCAGAGATGGTGAACAAATTGAAATAGATTCGCGTACCAGTGATGCTATTGCATTGGCCACCAAATTCCATTGCCCCATTTTTTGTCTTACCAAGGTATTGGATGATGCAGGTTATGAAAACGACGATGAACCTGAAAACGACAGCGTAGGTGAACAACCTGGCAGGGTCATTCATGAAGAACTCATACCTGTTAGTAAAAGCCACAGCGGATTTGGATCACATAGTCTCGAAGAATTGGAGGGAATGCTAGAAGAGGCCATTAGGGACGAAGATTACTCGCGAGCCGCTAAAATCCGCGATGAGATTGCAAAACGCAAAAAGTAAATACCCCTTATTCTTGTTAATCGCTGGCTCTTTGTTGGCGTTCAGTTGGGCCCAAAGGCCTAAATTCAGCAAAAAACTTCTTTACGGCACCTGGCAATATACCGCAATTGTTAAAAACGGATTGGAAAGACGCGATTTTGGAACTGCAGACACCATGATGCTGAATACAAAAGAATTTCATTACGCTATAGCTGTGCTAAAAAAAGAAGCCCATGGTTATTATGTAGTTCAAAAAACCAGCAAAGACAGTTCTCCTGTACAAAGGGCGTTGGAATTCCACTACCAACCCATTCGCGAAGCCAAAAACCTTATTCGCACCTTTTATATCATGCACCTCAGTGATTCCTTGGTAATTCGAGAAGGAAACACCTTATTTTGCTACAAAAAGAAATCTCCATGACCCGAATTTTCAACATCAACGGACAAATAGTGCCAGAAGATGCACCGGCAATATCCGCATCCAGCAGGGCGTACCGTTATGGTGATGGTTTTTTTGAAAGCATGAAATTGAGCAATGGGGTTATTTTACATGCCGACAAACACATGGCCCGCATACACAAAAGTGCCATGCTGCTCAAAATGCATTTGCCCGATGATTTTCATGAAAACATTATCCAACAAAGGGTCAATCAGTCGGTAGAAGGCACAGGTATTTCCAATGCAAGGGTGCGCTGTACCGTACTTAGAGAAGCTCAAGGCCTCTACACCCCTATAGATTCAGAAATTCTGATGGTGATTGAGATTGTAAAAACCGACTCTCCCTTTTACGATTTTAACCAAACCGGATTGATTTTGGGCAGTTATGCCGAAATGACCAAAAACGCCAATTTTATTTCAACCGTTAAGAGCACCTCTGCCTTATTATATGTAATGGCAGGAATACATGCTAAGGAAAACGGATTTGATGAATGTGTGATTTTCAACGAAAACGGCAGGATAGCTGAAACCATCAGTTCCAATATTTTTACGGTCTCAGGCGAGTTCATCAACACCCCTGCCCTTTCGGAGTATTGCGTGGATGGTGTAATGCGCAGGGTGGTGATTCAGTTGGCTCAAGCTTATGGTTATACGGTTTTAGAGCAACCCATTAGCGAAATCACCTTACAAACTGCCGATGAAATATTTCTTACAAGTGCTACCCGAGGTATTCGATGGGTTGGAGATTTTAAAGGAAAAAATTATTCCAACCATGTGAGTAGGGTTTTGGCGGAAAAACTCAATCCCACACCCACTTTGTTTTAAAAACAGAGGCATTCTGAAAGCCGTTTTTTGTCGAAATTCTGACCAAAAGAAAATATTTTTTACATTTCTAGCCAACATTTTATAACTTCTAGCGTCTATTATTGTGAAGTATGAATTTTAAGAACACTTTACTTTTATCGGCTGTTGGTTTTTTTGCCTTTACAGCGCATGCGCAAATCCAGCACCAAATTGGTGCCAATGCCAGTCAATTTGTGAAACAGTTCATTACTCCCAACAACGCAGGACTTAGCAATAACAATCCTTATTTGGTGACTTACCGTTTGCTTACTCCTAAAATCAACTACCGTTTGGGTTTGGGTGGCACAAGCACCTTTTTAAATGAAGACAACGGGCCTGGACAATTCCAGCGCAATACCGACAATAGTGCTATTAATGCCAGAATAGGTGTAGATTTCAAAAAAGAAATCACCAAGCATTGGTTCATCTATTATGGAGTGGATTTAACCCTTGCCAGAAGCAAGAATGTGGTAACCACCACTCCCAAAGGAGGTCAGTTCATTTCTAAAACAGTTGTAACCCGCAGCAGCAAAGCCAATGGTGCAGCAGCTTGTTTGACCTTTGAATACCGGTTAAACGACAAAATCACCATGTTTACAGAGGCCAACCTGAATTTTTCAAGAGGCCGTTCTTTGGAAAAGGTAGACAATCCCGATTTCCCAAATTCATCTACAGAAAGTACCACCCGTTCAGGTAATTTCATTTTCAATGCTCCAATAAGCCTATTCTTTTCAATCATTCTATAAAATAAACAACATGAAAACCCAAATTTTCAAAATTAGTATTGTTTGCGCCGCTGCCACGGTAGGGATTTTCTCGTGCAAACGCGACAAAATGGGTGCTGCAGTCTCGCAAGAGTTGGTGCCCAAACAAGATGTTTTTGCCGTTGATTACAATGCAACAACATCCAACAAAATCACCCAGTCTGTTTTCAACTTGTCTAACATAGACAATGATAAAGCTGCACTGGGACGCGCTTTGTTTTACGATCCAAGATTGAGCATTTCAGGAACTGTGGCTTGTGCCAATTGCCACAAACAAGAACTTGCATTTTCAGATGATGTAAGCTTTAGCATGGGCTTTAAAGGACTTGGAACTTCACTGAATGCCTTACCATTGAGCACTTTGGAGAATGACAACATCTTGTTCTGGGAAAACCGTGCCCAAACCCTAGAGCAATTGAGCTTAATGCCAGTTGCAAACCACCTTGAAATGGGCTTTTTAGATATCCAAGATGTGGTTGCCCGCTTGAACCAAGTGGATTTTTACAACACCAACTTTACACGTGTGTTTGGCAACAGGCCCGATGAGACCACTATTAGCAGTGCCTTATCTGAGTTTATGCGTTCACTTAGAAGTGTAAACAGCAAATACGATCAAGGTTTTGAATCCAATGCACGTCAGAATTTTGCCAATTTCACTATGCTTGAAAACACTGGTAAAGACTTGTTCTTTAACAAATACAATTGTGGCAGCTGCCATGGTGTTCAAAGTGAATTGGAACAAGGTTGGAGTGAAGTATTTACCAATATTGGTTTAGATGCTCCTGACAATGATGACCCTAACAAATTCGTAGGTTTCAAAGTACCATCATTAAGGAATATTGCATTAACTGCGCCTTACATGCACGATGGACGTTTTCAAACCCTTTCAGAGGTTATAGACCACTACAGTGAAGGCATTAAAATGAATCCATCATTAAACTGGCTTTTGCGTGATACAGATTCAACTTCAAACGTTTCTATACCTAAAAAGTTCAATATTACCCCTGCTGAGAAAGAAGCCATCATTGCCTTCATGAACACCCTCACAGACCATGCTTATATTAGAGACAGACGTTTTAGCAACCCATTTATGCCGTAATCACTGGTAAGATTTAGAATGATATTTCGGGGATGGTTTTGCCATCCCCTTTTTTTTGGTCCTACTTTCCGTCAAAAACCAACCATACTGCCAT
>JADYZD010000042.1 GCA_020853295.1 Bacteroidia bacterium
GGCTTACCTTCCAAACGGGCGTAGCTCTCTTTTTCTTTGAAACCATCCACAATAACGGCCACATCTCTTAAGTATAAAGTAGCGCCACCAGAACTGCGAATTACCAGGTTTTCCAATTCCGCTTTGCTCTTAAATTCACCACTCACAGAAATGGAACGTTTCATATTTCCAACATCCACATTTCCGCCAGAAATACGCATGTTTTCATATTGAATGGATCGGCTTACATCGTCAAAAGTTAAACCAGCGGCGGTCATGGCCTGCACATCAAGATTTACTTGAATTTCACGGTCTCTTGCACCCACCATATCCACACGGGTAATTTGGCTCAAACTTTCAATACGGTCTTTTGCCAGTTCCGCAAATTTTTTCAATGTTTGCAGGTCATAATTGCCCGCAATGTTGATGTACAAAATGGGAATATCACTAAAATTCACCTCCATTACTGTAGGATCATTTGTAAGGTCACTCGGCAAATCGGCTTTGGCCTTATCTACCTCATCCTTTACTTTTCTTTTGGCATCGTCTACCTTAACATCGGTATTAAATTCTACGGTAATAATGCTAAAATCCTGAATGGACTGGCTTTTTAGTTTTTTAACCCCAGAGATGGATTTGATTTTCTTTTCAATGGGTTTTGTAATGAGGTTTTCAATATCTTTTGGTGAAGAACCTGGATATATGGTTTGTACATATATGGTTGGAATTACGATATCTGGAAACCTTTCTTTGGGTAATTTTATGTAAGATAAAATACCGGCCAAAGAAATGAATAGTGTAAGAATATAAACACTGGTTTTGTTGTCTATACTCCAACTACTGGGTTTAAATTGTTTAAAATTAAGATCCATAATGGTATGTAATTATGAATTATTTTTTGGGTTCCTCAGCAGGAGCTGCAAGGGTGATTTGCTGACCATCAATCAATTCCTGATAGCCGTTAACCACTATTTGATCGCCAATATTTATTCCAGAAAGGATTTCAGTTCTTTCGTCGCCTGTATGCCCTGTTGAAACTGTGGCCCTTTTAGCAAAAGTTTTTCCATTTTCTGTGGTTACAATTACCACATATTTTTGATCTTCTGCTGTTTGTATACAGTTGGTAGGCACCGCTATGGCCTTGCTATTTGTGTAATCCACAATTTGCAAATTGGCAATCATATTGGGCTTAATTCCCTCTGTTTGAGGCAGCGAAATTTCTACATGAAAAGTGCGGTTAAGTGGGTCAATTAATTTGCTTGCAAATGTGATTTTGGCTTCAACTTTTTTCGCTATATCCGGAAATGATACAAAAACTTTGTCGCCCGTTTTAATTTTGCTGGAATAACTTTCTGCAACATCAGCTACAACTTTAAGGTTGCTTAAATTCACCACTTTAAACAAAGGCATGCCGGGTGATGCAATTTGTCCAATTTTGGTATCAACACTTTCAACGGTACCAGATATAGGCGATTTAACAATATACATGGCAATTTGCGCGTCCAAAGTGGCCAAGTTTTTCTCTAAAGCATCCTTCTGGTTTTTTGCTGATAAGAATTGCACCTCTGTTCCAACACCTTGTTCCCAAAGTCTTTTTTGTTTTAAAAACAAGGTATTTGCAAATGCCAATTGAGATTCAATTTGAGCCCTGCTTTGTTTGAGAGTTGCATTGTCCAGGTAAGCCAATGCTTGACCTTTACCAACCCTATCGCCTGGCTTAACCAAAACGGATGTAACCGTAGATGGCACTTGAGCTGTAGCGATGGTGCTCTCATCTGCATCGGCTTTACCATTGATGTTGAGATAGCTATTAAACAATCCAACAGCAGCGTTCTCGGTTTCCACCAATTTCCCACTTTCTTTTTTGGGATCCAAAACGGCAATTTCATTTTCAAGTTTTTTTGCTTGGGTTTGCAGTTTGGCAATTTCTGATTTCAGTTTTTCCAGTTCTGCCCTTTTTTGACTAAGGTTGTCTTTTTTACCTCCGCAAGCTGAAAGCGCAATTGCCGTAGCTAATGACAATAATTTTATAGATTTCATTGATGTGTTGTTTTTTATTAGTTAATGCTGGTTTCTCCGATGGCTTTTTTCAAATCGAGTTTGCTGACAACCAAGTCGTACAGCGCGTTCAAATAATTTGTTTGTGCAGTTTTTAATTCTGTTTCGGCTTGTACAATTTCTAAAGTACTGCCTACTCCTTCATTAAATTTAATATTTGTTTTGTCGTAAATTTCTTTGGCCAAATCCAAATTTAATTTCAATTCTGCCGCTTGTTTTAAATTGATTTCATAAGACATTTTAGCATTGGTATATTCCAAATTGGCAGCATTTTCAAAATTGCGGATATCATTCAAGGTTTTTTCCCTTCTTAAGCGCACATCCATAATTTGTGAGTGTTTTCTGAAACCGTCAAACACGGGTACACTTAAATTCAAACCCCATAAAGTGGCAGGTACAAAACTGTTGTTCACTGGCAAATTGCCTTCAAAAAAGTTGAACACACTGCGGTTGGTAGTCCTTTGGTGTTGAACAAATCCCACTAGGGTGGGCAAGTATCCAGTTTTATAGCGTTTTTCGTCTAAGAACGATAAGCTCAATGTTTGGTTTAATAATTTGTGTTCTATTCGGTTTTTTACGTCAAAAGAGTTCGATGCAGCATCGGCCAATGGCAAATTGCTGTTGAGGGTTTCCAATTCATCGGTAAGTACTATTGGGGTATTTACATCCATTCCCATTTGCAGTTTCAACAGGTTTTTGGTCATTTCTATAGCGTTCAACAATTTCTCCCTTTGAATTTTTAAATTGGAAACGGCCAATTGCAAACGCTGCATATCCAATTTTTCTGCAAAACCTTCGTTGTACAGCGCGGTTACATCTGCAAGGCTCTTTTCAAGTGTGTTTAAATTGGCATTAATTAGGTCCATATTTTTAGCTGTAGTAAGTGCCAATAAATATGATTTTGCTACATTGTTTTGCAAATCTATTTGGCTCTTACTTACCAAAGTTTGAGATAGGTTTACATAATCTTTGGCCGCTTTTAATCCCAAAAAGAATGTTCCATCAAACAACAACTGGTTTAATCCAATATTTGCGGATGCAGAATATTTTTGTTGGAAACGGAAAAACAAGTATTCCGGTTGACCGCCTAAAAAATTCTTTACATAACTGCCCGGAATTTGCAAATAGTCGTTGTAAGTGGCACCTGCATTTACCTGTGGTAAACCACTAGATTGAATGGTAGATACCGTTTGCTTGGCAATAGCCACATCGGTTTGTACATTTTGGTAACTCGGATTGTTTTTTTCGGCATAAGCTATGGCTTCTTTTAAGCTAAAACTGCTGCCAACTTGCGCTTGGGTTTTGGCAATGCATAAAAATGCCAAAACTAAAATAACGGATCTCATATGGTTTGTTGTTGTATGCTTTTTCATTGGATAAAATCGTGGGCTTCCTTGATGCCCTTGGGTGTGGCTATTGCGTGCAAATGGTATTGCATGATTTGTAAATAAAACTTGGAGTAGTCTTGCTCAATTTCGGTATTGGCTAGTGTTTCAGGCCCATGGTCCATCAAACATAAATACAAATTGGCCGTGCATTCTAAATTTAAATCTCCCCTATAAAATCCCTGTTCAATACCCAAAGTTAAATTGTGTTTTACCTTTTCTACAAAAGTGTTTTGGCGGTAATTGACAAAATGCTGGTGTATCTCAGGATGGTATTTCTGCAGGTCATAAATCATCGATGGATTGATGTCTTTGATGTATTGCGATACAAATTGTGTAATTCGCACCACCTGCCGAATGGCATTGGGTTCATCCTTTAAAATTTCTGTAACCTTAATGTTGATTTGTTCCAAATCATGGTCTAAGGTTTTAATGATGAGCTCGTTTTTATCCCTAAAGCAGCGGTACAGGGTTTTTTTAGAGATAGACATTTCCCTGGCAACATCGTCCATACTTACGCTTCGCACACCGAACCGCTTAAACATATTCCAGGCGGTATCGATTACTTTTCTAACTTGTTCCATGAAATTCGGCGCGAAGATATGTAAAAAATAAACTCAGGAAACTATTGACCTAAAAAAAGTTTCCTGCGTTTTCTACGAAACACTCTTATTTTTTGATTGACACAGAATTACCCAGGTATTTTATTTCTTTGTAGGGTGAAAAAAGTACTTTTCTTGGCGGCAGTTCCCTTTTGGTTTGCCACTCATGCAGCAGGGCAAAACAGCGATAGCCTGATGTTTAAACGGGTGTTCGACGAAGCCTTGGTGCGAGGTGAGGCTTACGCCAGATTGGGGGAACTCTGCAAAACTGTGGGTGCCAGACTGAGTGGGAGTGATGCCGCGGAAAAGGGAATTGTGTGGGCAAAACAAATGTTGGGTTCTTACCAATTTGATTCGGTTTATACCCAACCTGTAATGGTGCCACGCTGGGAAAGGAGCCAAACCGAAGCATTGTGGATGGAGTCTGCCCTGTTCACCTCAATAGTAAAAAAAGGAACAACTGAGAATTACAACTGCGAAGCATTTGTGGAGCAGGTGGTGAAGCCATCGAAAAAATACAGACTACATGCCTGTGCTTTGGGGGGCAGCATTGGTACTAATGGCGAACTTACGGGCAAAGTGGTGGTGGTGAACTCTCAAAAACAACTCGATAGCTTGGGGAATGCAGGTGTTCTTAAAGGTAAAATAGTGCTTTTAAACCGGGCATTTGATCAAGGTTTGGTGAATACCTTTTCTGCTTACGGTGCTTGTGTGGGACAACGGTACAGTGGTGCTTCGCAAGTAGCAAAATATGGTGCCGTAGCCATGCTGGTAAGGAGCATGAGCAATCGGTGCGATTTGCATCCGCACACTGGTTCTATGGCGTATACCGATAGTTTGCAAAAAATACCTGCAATGGCGGTGGCAACTGCAGTGGCGGATATCATTGCAGAATTGGCGGCCGAAGACGAAAATTTAAAAATCACCATGAATTTGGGTTGCGTTACTTTGCCAGATCGTCTTTCCGCCAATGTAATTGCGCAAACCAATGGTATGGTTTTCCCTAAGAAATATATTGCATTTGGTGGCCATTTTGATAGTTGGGATGAGGGTGAAGGCGCACATGACGACGGGGCTGGTTGCATGCATGCTTTTGAAGCCTTGCGTATCCTTAAGGCAGTTGGATATACCCCTCGCCATACCTTGCGCTGTGTTTGGTGGATCAATGAAGAGAACGGATTAAGGGGTGCCACAGAATATGCAAAAATCGCCGCTGAAAATGGGGAAGAGCATGTAGCAGCATTGGAAAGTGACCGAGGTGGATTTACACCCCGAGGGTTTGGGGTGGATACTGCATTTATAAGAGAATTAAAAATTATGCAAAAATGGTTGGACGCATACGGCATTGGTACCATAGAAAAAGGCGGCGGCGGAGCTGATATTGGTCCCATTAAAAAGGCAAATCCCAATGCGATTATGGTGGGTTTTATTCCCGATAGCCAGAGGTATTTTGATGTACACCATGCTGAAACAGATATTTTTGAAAATGTAAATAAAAGAGAGCTCGAAATGGGTGCAGCATCTGTGGCCATTATGATTTGGATACTGGATCAAAATTTGGATTGATTCCATAGCGTTTCAACTGCCAAATACTCATTCATAATTGCTGAAACAAAACGAATAAGCTTTGTAGGGCAGGGATGTTTTGGTGTTTTGTAGTTGCCATTGCTCCAAATAATCATTCCATCATAGAAGGAACCATTCGCATTTTAAATTTGGACTTAAAACAAATCCAAATGCGAATGAAAAATGAATTTAGAACAACAAATGCCTGGAAAAAAAGTATGTATATATTTTTATTATTGGGTGTTTTTCTCTTTAGAGATGCAGGTGCACAATCCATGTGGGGAGTGGCGAATTCGGGGGGCGATGAAAATACCGGAACGATTTTTCAAACCGATGAAAATGGCAATTTTTTGTCGGTGTATAATTTGCCTAAAATCTCAGGTTCGAACCCGTATTATACTTCACTCATAGAACAAACACCCGGTGTGTTTTATGGAATTACCTACAACAGTGGAGCACCTGCCTATGGCGGGGCCATTTATTCCTACAATACAGCAAATGATACCGTAATTATTCATCATTTATTGGACGGTACCAATGGCAAGGCGCCTTTTGGTGCAATGATTAAAGCAGGGAATGGCAAATTTTATGGCCTTACCTATGGTGGTGGCGCAAACAATCATGGTGTGATTTTTAGCTTTGACCAAGCAAACAATTCTTATCAAAAATTGATGGATTTTGATGGTACCAACAATGGTAGAAATCCTCAAGGAACTTTTTTGGAAGCAACAGGCGGAAAATTCTATGCTACAACCATTTCAGGTGGAACTTCGGACATGGGAGTGCTTTTTGAATTCGATATCAACACAAATACGTATACCAAATTATTTGATTTTACCAATGCAAATGGGAAACACCCAAATGGAGGCTTGCAAAAAATAAACAACAAATTGTACGGACTTACCAATCAAGGCGGTGCTAAAGACCATGGGGTTTTGTTTGAATTTGATTTGGGAAGTAACACTTATAAAAAGAAATATGAATTTTCTTCACCCATTTCTGGCCGTCAGCCGCAGGATTTGGTATTGGGATGGGACGGCAATTTTTATGGCAACGCAACCTATGGCGGTAC
>JADYZD010000043.1 GCA_020853295.1 Bacteroidia bacterium
TTGCTTTCTTTGGCCAGCGGATTGGAAACTTATAAAATGAACCATGGTCACCGTGGGCTGAATCATCCATTAAAAAACCTGGTTTCAGGACGCAGTGAAATTACCAGCCAAAACCACGGTTTTGCGGTAAAATATGATGACAGTAAAAACAGCACCATAAAGCTTACCCATGTAAATTTAAACGATGATTCGGTAGAAGGAATTCAGCGCTTGGACAAACCAGCATTTAGTGTGCAGCACCATCCAGAAGCCAGTCCTGGGCCGCATGATAGCTTGTATCTTTTTGATCAATTTGTGGATTTAATTGATTCCAATAAAAAAGCCAGAACTGCGAGCAGTCTGGCTTAATATTGAGAAAATCTTAAAATTTCATTTCCAAGCGCAGATAATGCCACCCATAATGGCCATGCTCGCCATCCAGTAACCTGCAGTCATCAAGCTGTATTTCCAACTTCTGTTTTCATACATTGCACCAATAGCAGTAATGGGAAGAATGAGGAAAATGCTGGACAAAATGCCGTGGAAAGCGCCATGCTTAAAGGTACGGAAATTGTCCATTACATTCATGGCTTTGCCATTTAGTGTTACATCCATTGTTGCACCTGCATCGAGTGCTTTCATGTTTTCAGGGTCGCCTGCAAGCAGAGAGAAAACACCCATTTGGTGAATAACCATAGGCGTTAAAGCCAAGGCAACCAAAAAAGATAAGATGAGAGAAACAATCATGATTTTAACCACTTTGCCTTTCATGGCTTCGGGTTCCATAGATTGTCCGGTTTCGGCAGTCCACAGTTTACCGAATAGGTTTTTGTTGTACCAAATCATTCCAAGAATGTTTGGAACCAGCGCTGCAACAGCGATTGCTAAGAAATTGAGCTTCATTTGTTGTTGTTTATAGTTGTTCAAACATACATATTATTTTTATATTTCAAAATTTTCAAGGGCACTCATACTTGGTTGATAAATAATGGGTTTTATGTGGTTTTGTTGTTATGAGAACATAAGGTTTTGGCTAATTTTGCACTTTCAAAAAAAATCATGAGCAGTATAATCGATATTCACGCAAGACAAATTCTCGATAGCCGGGGCAATCCTACAATAGAGGCTGATGTATACACGGAAGATGGCGGTTTTGGCAGGGCAGCTGTGCCAAGTGGCGCAAGCACGGGTATTCATGAGGCGCTTGAAATGCGTGATGGTGACAAATCGGTGTACATGGGCAAAGGGGTGTTGAAAGCAGTAGATAATGTAAACAATATTATTGCTGATGCCCTTGATGGTATTGAGGTTTCTGAGCAAAATGAGATTGACAAAACCTTGTTGGATTTGGATGGTACTGCCAATAAAGCCAATTTGGGTGCCAACGCAATGTTGGCCGTTTCTTTGGCTTGTGCCAGGGCTGCTGCCGATGATTTGGGAATGCCTTTGTACCGCTATTTGGGCGGGGTAAATGCCAATACTTTACCCATACCTATGATGAATATTTTGAATGGCGGTGCCCATGCAGATAACAGCATCGATTTTCAAGAATTTATGATTATGCCGGTAAATACAACTTCATTTTCGGATGCATTGAGAATGGGAGTGGAGGTATTTCACCATTTAAAATCGGTATTAAAATCTAAAGGATATAGCACCAATGTGGGTGATGAAGGTGGTTTTGCACCTGAAATCAAAAGCAATGAAGAGGCCATTGAAACCGTTTTGGAATCCATAACCAAAGCAGGATATACTGCAGGTAAGGATATTTATATAGCCATGGATGCGGCTTCAAGTGAATTTTACGATGCTGAAACCAAGAACTACACTTTTAAGAAAAGCAGCAATCGCATGCTTTCTGGTATAGAAATGGTGGATTTTTGGAAAGAATGGACTTCAAAATATCCAATTTTAAGCATAGAAGATGGTTTGGCAGAAGACGACTGGACCAGCTGGAAAATGTTGACGGATGCAATAGGCTCTAAAGTACAATTAGTGGGCGATGATTTGTTTGTGACCAATGTAAAACGCCTGAAACGCGGCATTGAATCTGGAGTGGGCAATTCAATTTTGGTAAAAGTAAACCAAATAGGCACACTTACTGAAACCATAGATGCAATACAAATGGCCACCACCGCAGGTTACACCAATGTAATAAGCCATAGAAGCGGAGAAACTGAAGACAGTACCATTGCTGATTTGTGTGTGGCCATGAACAGTGGTTTGATTAAAACCGGTTCAGCCAGCCGAAGCGACCGCATGGCGAAATACAACCAATTGCTCAGAATTGAAGAAGAATTGGGCAGTTCGGCAAGGTACCTCGGCAATTCATGGAAATTCCTGAAGTAAGCCAAACTTTTTAAACCCCAAATAAAGGAATTCTTAATGTCTACCAACAGTTCGCCCGAATTTGAAAGAATTCCAATAATCGATTATCGCTGGAAATACTGGCTGTATGCCATCGTATGCTGGTCTTTGGTGCTTGCCGGTTTTCTTGCCATTAAGGCCAAAGAACGTGCTTGGGAGTTTTGGATGGCTGAAGTGGTGATGCTGTGTTTTGGTACAGGACTGTTTTATATGCTGTTTAGCGGGAGGTATGTTTTTATTGGCCGCAAGGGGGCCGATTTTGATGCGTATATGCAAAAAAAGTATGCCGATTTGCTGAACGATACTGGTGATTTTACTTATACCGACGATGGATTTGTTTTTAACGGTGACGGGAAACAAATAGAAATTAAATACAGCGAAATCAACCGAATTTCTGGGCATTTAGAAGACATGGTTTCCAATGATGATGATTTGGTGTTGCGCATAGAATATGGGAACAACCATTTTTTTGAAATTGATGAGGAATTGAGGGGTTGGTTGTTTTTACGCCAGCAGTTAAGAGAGCAGTTTCATTATGATCAAAGTTGGCAAGATGTGCTTTTAAAAAGCAAATTGAAAGAAATTGAAATTTGGAAAAGGGCAGATTAACGCAAAAGTGTGAATGAGCCTTCTAAATTGAAATTCTGAATGACGTTTCTACCCAAATCTCGGGTTACCAATATTTTATAGATATAAACCCCCTCCATTACAACTTCACCTTTATAATATCCGTTCCAAGGAGCATTTCCTTCGTACAATTTTTCGCCCCAGCGGTTATACACCTGCATTTGGGTTAATTTGTCATTTCGCCCCAGCACAGGACCAAACCCTTCATTCAAATTATCACCATTGGGACTAAAGGCATTGCCTATATAAATATTGTCCCCTTCAAGGGTAATGAGCAATGAATCTGTAGCCAAACATCCTGAGCCGTTATCGGCGGTAATGAACAACAACCCTGGTGAACCCATTCTAAAATAGGGGTCTAAACATGTAATGCAGGACAAATCGGTACTTGGCGACCAAGCTGTTTTGGTGTTTCCAGGAAAATACCCAGAAGCCAGCAACTGTTTTGATTCTCTAGGCAAAACGGAAATACTTGGACCTGCATCCACATAGGGTTTTTCCGAAACATGGGTTACATCTTCAGTCAAAAATGCCGGTTGCGATTGAAAGGCCAAATTGTTAAAAGGGAGGGTGGTGTTGGGTCCTGAGGCAACAATTCGGTCCCATTGGCTTCCGGTCCACCTGCCAATTTTAGAATAGCCCATTTCATCAGCACTTCTTCCCAATGCATAGAATGAAGGGCTGGCGTAACTGCGGTGTTTGTAATAATAAAATGGGTTTACTTTACATACTGTGTCTGCAATGGAAAGTACATCTTTGGCATCTAGGCTGGCGGAGTGTCCGTAAAGGGTAATGTCAAAACTATCTGCTGCTGAATTGATGAGGTAAAAGGGTTTGTATTCTGAAGCTTTTGTGCCAAAGCCTAGGGGAATTGTAGTGTTTCCAATAAAAGCACTGGGATATTCTGCCCTTACAATGCCATCTTTAAAAGTAGAGATATAGCCCGATTTGCGAATCACAGGATTTTGTGCATTCCATAAAGTGAATGTAAAACCGTTTGTGGCCAGCTCCACATTTCCCAAATCTAAGGTGTTTTTTGCACCTGAATGGCTGAGCTGTGTTTTGGTGTTTCCAATATTTCCGTGCAATACCAAGTTGTAAAAAGCACTGGGCTGTATACCTTGTATTAATTGGTTACTTCCTGAAAAATGAACCGTACCTATTCCAGCATAAAACAGATCATCATTGGTCCAGTCCAAAGTTAATGATGTTCTATTGGCTACAGTATTGTCACAAAGCCAGGTTTTTTTATTGATTATATTGCCTCTCACTTCTAGGTCGCCGGCATGGTCTATTTGACCTTCATTTATGGCATCCATGTCCAGAACGGTTACCATGCCCCCAGCAGTGGTGGTAAATTGTGCACCAGTATTTACAAACAATTGGCCCAAGGCAAGTGGGCTCATGATTATGGACAATATGACAAATAGAAATCTCAACGCTTTTGTTCTGGAGTTGACTGTTGCTGGATGAATTTTTCTATATTTTCCAAACGCTTTTCTAAAGCGGCCTGTTGTTGTTTTAAAGCCTCGTTCTCTTTTTTTAATTGTTCAATAATGGCACTTGATTCCTGCGTTTGCGAATTGGAGTTAATTGATTGCAATTGTTTTTGTAATGAATCGATAACCAATTGTTGCTCCTGTATGGCTTTTACCAAAGAAGGCACAAATTCAGAATATCTTAAACCATATACATCCGCATTATTTGCGGGCTTGGCTACACCATGAAAATCAAAGCCCAAACTGTCGGCTAATTTTTCTACATCCTGAGCCAAAAATCCAATTTGACGGTCTCTATATAATAAGGAGTATTGTTCTGCAGTAAATGCAGTATCCGTGCCCTTTTTATGGAGTTCTATATTTTTGAAGTTCAATTGGTAGGTTACGGGTTTTAATCCCATAATAAAGGGCAAGCCCAAAACATTGTCTTTTACATTGTCTTTAAACCGCGCATCACTTGTATTCGTCCAGTTTTGCGGACCTCCAATTTGGGACACCCCATTGCCGATTTCCACCCTATTAGATGCGGCGATCACCGTTCCATAGCCAATGGCGGTGGCATTGGTAAGCGCAGGAGTGGTGCTGTTGTTGGTGGCATTGTATCCTAAAAAAGTATTGTATGTACCTGTTTGGTTAAAACGGCCTGAATAGTTGCCAATAGCTGTATTGTATTCGCCAGACGTATTGCTAATCATGGATTCATACCCAATAGCAGTATTGAATTTTCCGGTAGTATTTACCAATAAACCGTTATAACCGACGGTAACATTATAACTGCCAGTGGTATTGTCGCGCAAGGTCACTGCACCAATGGCAATATTATCAGAACCCGTTGTGTTTTTATTCAATGCTTGTCTTCCTATAGCTGTATTTTGTCCTCCGGAGGTGTTTTGCTGTAAAGCCTCTCGACCTATGGCAATGTTATAATCTGCAGTATTGGCCCCTGCCAAAGCATAAGAGCCTAAGGCTATATTATAACTGCCACTTGTTGCTTGAAACATAGAATAAAAACCGGCTGCAACGTTATGGCTGCCCGTGGTATTCCCATATCCGGATTGGAAACCTATGCCAGTATTGTATTCGCCTGTGGTGGTATTATAAAGAGAATAAGATCCTACACCGATATTATAGTTGCCTATTGTATTGTTAAACAATGAATAGAAACCAATACCGGCGTTATTCGCACCAGTAGTATTGTTCGCCAAAACAATACTTCCTATAGCGGTATTGCTCGCCCCAGAGGTAGTTTTAGCCAGTGCATCTTTGCCGATAGCGGTGCTATTGCTGCTATTTGCCGTGTTAAGGGCATTATATCCAACCGCAGTGTTGTTAAAACCTGAAGTATTGCTTATTAAGGTGGTACTGCCTACAGCGGTATTGTTTATTCCATTGGTATTGGCTTTTAAACTATTTGAACCCAAGGCAGTATTGTTCTCTCCACTGGTATTTTTTTCTAGTGAAACATAACCAATTGCCGTATTGTTTAGCCCTGCCAAATTGCTATACAGCGATCTGTAACCCAAAGAAGTGTTGTTATATCCTGTAGTGTTGCTGTATAAAGATTGGTAACCAACCCCAGTGTTGTTGTAACCTTTGGTATTGGCTTTTAATGCACTCATACCAATAGCGGTATTGTTGATTCCTTCGCTGCTTAACATGCCCCCACTGCCGTTTGAAAAAAGCGCAGAATCTCCAATGGCCATTAAAAATGATTTTCCGGAATTGGAATACATCGCAAAATTGCCCAACGCAAGGTTATGGTTTCCGGTGTTGTTTTTAAAACCAGCATAATTGCCAAAACCAATATTGTCACTTCCAGTACTATTGGTACCAAGTGCAAATACACCGTAGGCCATATTCCAATTGCCTGTGGTATTGTTTCTTAGAGTTTGAAAACCAAATCCACTGTTATAAGAACCTCCAGTATTGCTTAAAAGAGATGCTTTTCCGATTGCCGTATTTTGTATTGATTCTGTACTTCCCGAAAATCCCAAACCATTATAATGTAAGGCACTGTCGCCATAAGCTGTGTTGATTTTGCTGCTTGGGTTGTTTGTTAATGTACGTCTGCCAAATCCCACACTTCCGGCTTTGTCTAAATACCCGTACCTAATGTTGTTCACCCTTATGGAAAGTGATTTATTATCAAGCGTACCTAAGAAATGGTTGTTTTCAACGGTGCCAGTGTTCCCAGTAATTTTCCAGTCCAAACTTGCAGAATCCAATTTCACAAAACCGCCATTGCTCAAATAAATGGTATCCTTACTGCGTCTTAGCGTTTGAATTTCATTTACCGGGTCGTGGTCGGCATCATCTACATTATCTGCCGGCAATTTTACAAATCCTCCGTTGGTCAGGTAAATGGTATCATTACTGCGCCTCAAAGTTTGAATTTCATTCACAGGATCGTGGTCCGCATCATCAACTTTATCGGGAACTATAATGTAATTGCCCTGAGAAATAAAAAGGGTATCGCCGCTTTTTCTTAAAGTTTGGTCATCTGTATCAGTTGCGTTTGGGACAGTAACAAATCCGCCATTGGTCAGGTAAATGGTGTCATTACTACGCCTTAAGGTTTGGATTTCATTCACAGGGTCGTGGTCGGCATCATCAACTTTATCAGGAATAAGAATAAAATTGCCTTCAGAAATAAAGAGTGTATCGCCACTTTTTCTCAAAGTCTGGTCATCAGTGTCAATATCCGCTGGCAATTTCACAAATCCACCATTGGTCAGGTAAATGGTATCATTGCTGCGCCTCAAGGTTTGAATTTCATTTACAGGATCGTGATCGGCATCATCCACTTTATCAGGAATGAGAATAAAATTGCCTTCAGAAATAAAGATTGTATCGCCGGTTTTCTTCAAGGTTTGATCATCGGTATCTTTATCGGCGGACAATTTCACAAAACCGCCGTTGGTGAGGTAGATGGTATCATTACTGCGCCTCAAGGTTTGAATTTCATTGACAGGATCGTGATCGGCATCATCAACTTTATCAGGAATGAGAATAAAATTGCCTTCAGAAATAAAGAGTGTATCGCCACTTTTTCTCAAAGTTTGGTCATCGGTATCTTTATCCGCCGGCAATTTCACAAAACCGCCGTTGGTCAGGTAAATGGTGTCGTTGCTGCGCCTCAAGGTTTGAATTTCATTCACAGGATCGTGATCGGCATCGTCCACTTTATCAGGAATAAGAATAAAATTGCCTTCAGAAATAAAAAGGGTATCGCCACTTTTTCTTAAAGTTTGGTCATCGGTATCTTTATCCGCCGGCAATTTCACAAAACCACCGTTGGTCAGGTAAATGGTGTCATTGCTTCGCCTTAAAGTTTGAATTTCATTTACAGGATCGTGGTCGGCATCGTCTACTTTATCAGGAATAAGAATAAAATTACCTTCAGAAATAAAGAGTGTATCGCCACTTTTTCTCAAAGTCTGGTCATCGGTATCTTTATCTGCCAGCAATTTCACAAAACCACCGTTGGTCAGGTAAATGGTGTCATTGCTTCGCCTCAAAGTTTGAATTTCATTCACTGGGTCGTGGTCGGCATCGTCTACTTTATCAGCAGGCAATTTTACAAAACCGCCATTGGTCAAATAAATGGTGTCATTGCTGCGCCTCAAGGTTTGAATTTCATTTACAGGATCGTGGTCGGCATCGTCTACTTTATCCACGGGCAATTTCACAAATCCACCCTTCGTCAGGTAAATGGTATCATTACTGCGCCTTAAAGTTTGAATTTCATTTACAGGGTCATGGTCGGCATCGTCCACTTTATCTACAGGCAATTTCACAAATCCACCTTTCGTCAGGTAAATGGTATCATTACTGCGCCTTAAAGTTTGAATTTCATTCAATGGATCATTATCGGGATCAATGGGCAATTTCACAAATCCCCCCTTTGTTAGGTATATAGTGTCCTTAGATATGCTTAAAATTTGAGGACTGAATTTGTCTTTTAAACTACTTAGATTTACGTCATATGTGCCCCCAGCATCTTTAATAGTCAAAATAAATTTTACACTATCATATGCAAATAGTTGAATCAACTCATTAGTGGCTGTCAAATCGTCAATTGGAACCCAGGTACTTGAAGTGGTTACCCAATAATAAAAGAGCTTTTTATCAGTATCATATACCAGCAAACCATCTGAACTCACCGCCATTGCTGTGCGTTCAGCGGTGCTTACACGTGGCGCAAGGAATCCTTTGTTCTTGCTCACCAAATCCAAAATGGCATCTGTTGATGGTGTTTTGGTACCAATACCCACATTGTTTTGACCCAATACTGTTGAAGAAAAGAACAAGAAAATAGATACAACAGCAATATGAACTGCTCTGGGCATAAATTTACGCCAGCTTAGTGGGAGGGTAATAAGGGTCATTTTAGATGGGAGGGATTCTAAAGTGGGTTTTTAAGTATTAGGTTTACAAAATAAACACAATTCCACCTCAATTACCAAAGTGGAGCTACATTTAATACAATTTATAACATTTAAAGCAGCGTGAACCGAGCTACTTTTTCAGTGCAAGTTTGATACTTACTCCATTGGTAGCATCCACACCTTCAAATGCAGAAGCAGTGCAAACTGATGGTTTGAATGCCAGGTTAATCGGACTGCCAAATGCCACTAAGGCAAACTCAAATGTGCCTTTATTTGAATTCCACCGCCATTGGCTCGTTGCAGGTAACTCAAATAAATAAGTACCTGTTGGGCAAGTATCTTTTCCATGGGTGAGAGTGCAACTGTCTTGTGCAGCTTTATAAACTGTAAATTCATCGTCGAATTGACAGGAACTTGTAACCATTTCGTTGCCATTGTACTTAAGGCTTTTAACAATCCATATTTTTTGGGTATTGTTACTTAAGCGGTAAATGGTATCTGCTGTCACAGCCAATGTTAATTTTCCGTTACTTGTTTTCCCATCACCATTGGTTGCGGTATACAAGAAATCGTACGTGCCGCTTTTGGTAATCACAATAATGGGTGCTGCCAAATTGCTGCTAAACCCAAGTGAATCACAGCGCCATTCATGTTTTGTAGCGTGTTCTGTCGTATTGAGAAAAATCACAGTATCACCTTCAGAAATAGTTACATTCGAAACAGCAATTTTTACGATTGGTGCAGGTTCGTCTTTGGTTTTGCAAGCTTCACTGCCAAATGCAATCAATATGGCAACTCCTATCAGGTATTTAATTTTCATTTGTTTTGATTAGACAAATGTACAATCTCTTTATTAAAATGTGCAATAATGTATTTAAGGTATTAAATATCAATGTGTTAAAGCTGTTTTAAAATAGTTTTACATTGCTTTTAGTTAATGGTTATTTTTGCCCTCCCTAATTGTTTACAATTACTTAATGTTTGAACTAACTGTAATATTTCTGGCAATACTTGCTTACCTGCTGGGTTCAATCCCTAGTGCGGTATGGGTAGGTCAGGCGTTTTATGGCATTGATGTGCGTGAGTATGGAAGCGGAAATGCCGGTGCCACCAACACTTTTAGAGTTTTGGGTAAAAAGGCTGGAGCAGGAGTGCTGTTGATGGATGTGATCAAAGGATTTACTGCTGCTTGCTTGGTCAATTATTTACCAGATGTAAGCCCATATTTGCATAAAGCCAGGTACGTGAATCTTCAGTTGCTGTTTGGTTTAAGTGCTGTTTTCGGCCATTTATTTCCCATTTTTGCAGGATTTAAAGGAGGTAAAGGCATTGCAACCTTGCTTGGAATGCTCATTGCCATCCATTACCTAAGTGCTATTGCTTGTTTGGCAATATTTCTTTTAATCCTATTTGCAACCAGATTTGTATCACTTTCATCCATTTTGGCGGCAATTATGTTTCCAATTCAACTCATTTGGATATTTAAAAGATACGAGCATCCACTTTTTATAGCATTTGGAATTTGTGCCGCACTCTTAGTAATTTTGACACATCGCAAAAACATCAATAGATTGCTTACTGGAAATGAAAATAAGGCAAGATTATTGAGGAAACATTATAGAAATGGGTAAGTCGTTTGGTTACACACCGGATATTGCTGAAGAACTGTTGCTGGAGGAAGAAATCGCCTTCGGTTGGTCGGTTGTTTTGTATAACGACGATGTGAATACTTTTGATTGGGTAATAGAATGCCTAATAAAGTATTGCAAACACAATCCTATCCAGGCTGAACAATGCGCACTGATTGTGCATACCAAAGGGAAATGCCAAGTAAAGTCGGGCGATTTTAATGTTTTGGAGCCCATTTGCACTGCCTTGTGCGATTGTGGTTTGTCCGCAGCTCTCGAACAATAAGAATATGAATAAAGTAGTTCCAAATGCAGAAATAGCCATTCAAGATATTCAAGATGGCGCCACACTCATGCTAGGTGGCTTTGGACTCTGCGGTATACCCGAAAATTCCATCAATGCTTTGGTAAATAAGGGAATAAAGAATTTGGTATGCATTAGCAACAATGCCGGCGTAGATGATTTTGGCATCGGGTTGATGTTGCAAGGCCGACAAGTGAGAAAAATGATTAGCTCCTATGTTGGCGAAAATCAGGAATTTGAAAGGCAGTTGTTGTCTGGTGAACTTGAAGTAGAATTAATCCCCCAAGGCACATTAGCCGAACGTTGTAGGGCTGCAGGTGCTGGTATACCCGCTTTTTTTACCCCAGCTGGATATGGAACCGAAGTGGCAGAAGGCAAGGAAGTGAGGGAGTTTAATGGCAAACAATACTTACTTGAACATGCATTTGATGCCGATTTTGCTATTGTAAAGGCATGGAAAGGTGACCGACATGGCAATTTGGTATTTAAGGATACCGCCAGAAACTTTAATCCCATGATGGCTATGGCTGGAAAAATCACCATTGCAGAAGTAGAAGAACTTGTGGAATTGGGCGAATTAAACCCAAACGATATCCATGTTCCCGGAATATTTGTTCATAGAATCTTTAAAGGAACAAACTACGAAAAACGGATAGAACAAAGAACAGTTCGCACAAAAGCTTAGTGGAACATGAAAATAGTTTTTGCCACAAGCAACAACCATAAAGCATCTGAAATAAGAAAAATGATTCCCCAAAACTGGGAATTGCTCACTTTGGTGGATCTTGGAATTACCGAAGATATTCCTGAAACAGGAGCTACCCTGCAGGAAAATGCTGAAATAAAGGCCAATTATGTCTTTCAAAAGTGCCACATACCTGTATTTGCAGATGATACTGGTTTAATCGTAGATGCTCTTGATGGCAGACCTGGGGTGTTTTCCGCAAGGTACGCCGGTGAATATGCTACTTACCTTGAAAACTGCCAATTGCTTTTGCACGAAATGCAGGGTATTGCCAATAGGGCGGCAAGGTTCGAAACTTCAATTTGTTATATTGATGCCCAAGGCTATAAAAGGTTCTTTCTAGGTGAAGTAAAAGGCAATATTTTAAATGAGATAACGGGTACCAATGGTTTTGGCTATGATCCGTTGTTTCAGCCAGAAGGATTTCTGGCAACATTTGCAGAAATGCCTGCCGAACAAAAGAACGCAATAAGCCACCGGGCTAAAGCCTTTCTTCAGTTATACTCCCATTTCAACAACATTTCTGGTAATGCCAACATCTGATTTGGGCGATTTCTTGCCTTCTTTGAATATTGCCGACTATAATTATGAACTACCTGAAGACAGAATTGCGAGTTTCCCGGTAAAACCTAAAGATGCATCTGCACTCCTTATATATAGGCAGGGAGAAATTGAACACAAATCCTTTGTAAATATTCACAATTACCTGCCAAATTCAACACTGCTTGTATTCAACAATACAAAAGTCATTCCAGCCAGGTTGTTATGCTTATCATCCGCCGGACATAAAATTGAAGTTTTCTTGTTGAAACCACTGAATGAAAATTGGGATGTTTGGGAAGTCTTGGTGGGGAACAGGCGAAAGTTTAAAGAAAATGATATTATAACGGTTTCGAATACCAACCAACCCGGAACCAACCTAATGGTGCAATGGGCGAACCGCGACCAAAATACGGTTAGGCTGACTTCTACTTCCGAACTCTCGATAATAGAAATAGTAGAGCAATTGGGACAAATTCCCCTGCCTCCTTATATTAAGAGGGAAGTAGTAAGTGAAGACAACAGCGATTATCAAACCATATTCGCAAAAAATCTTGGCGCTGTTGCTGCCCCAACTGCCTCTTTGCATTTTACTGATCGTGTGATAGATAACTTAAACAGTAAAGGAATCTCGCACAGCTTTATTACACTTCATGTGGGTTTGGGTACCTTTAAACCCGTAACATCTGTCACTACATCCGATCATGACATGCATTCTGAAGACTTTGTAATTACTATTGAGTTTATCAATCAACTCATAGAATCGCTTAGCAATCCAGTAATTCCTGTGGGTACAACATCAATGCGCGTGCTAGAAAGTATATTCTATGCCGGAGCAAGATTATTACTAAGTACCCCAAACCCATTTAAAATCCCTAGAGATGTTAGCTTCAATCCTGCCTATTCTGAAATAACAACACTAAATGCACTTACCGCACTTAAAGAATATGCGGCCAATCAGCAGGGAGTAATTCAGGGTTCAACTTCAATCTTTATACTACCTGGGTTTAAATTTCGATTCTCTAAAGGGCTAATCACCAACTTTCACCAACCTGGATCTACCCTTATTTTACTCGTTGCGGCTTTATTAGGCCCAAATTGGAGGAAAGTATACCAGTCAGCACTTCAAAATAACTATAGATTTTTAAGTTATGGCGACTCGTCTCTCTTACTCCCATAAGGCATTCAAATATTTATTAAAAAATAATTGAAAAATAGCTTGATAATTTAAAA
>JADYZD010000044.1 GCA_020853295.1 Bacteroidia bacterium
AAGCGAATGCGTTGGGCTTCACCACCGCTAAGGGTGCGGGCCGGACTGTTTAAAGAAAGATAACCCAATCCCACCCCAGTTAGAAATGAAACCCTTGCCCTAATTTCTTTGAGCAATTCTGTAGCAATAATTTGTTGGCGTTCGGTTAGGCGCGCTTCCAAATTGTCCAGCCAAGTGCTTAAATGCTCAATGTTCATTCCTGCCAGTTCGGCAATGTTCTTATTGTCTATCCTAAACCAAAGTGGCTCAGATTTTAATCTTGCACCATTGCATTTGGGGCACACTTGCTGGTGCATAAATTCTTCTGCCCACTGCCGCATTTTTTCGTCATCACTTTCAAAATAATTTTCAGAGATGTATTTGATAATGCCTTTGTAATTGGTGTTGTATTTTACTTTTTTCCCAGAACTATCTGTGTACTCAACGGGTATGCTTTCTTCGGTACCATACAAAACCACTTTCATGGCTTCTTCTGGTATTTTATTAATAGCATCTGCCAATGAGAATTTATAAAATTTGGCAATGGCCCTCAATTGGGTAAAAGTCCAGTTTTCTCGCAACTCCCCAATGGGAACAATTGCTCCTTTATTGATGCTTTTGGTAACATCAGGAATGATGTAGTCAATATTCACCTCGGCGATTTCGCCGAGCCCTTCGCATTCTGGGCATGCGCCATATGGTGAGTTAAACGAGAACATGTTCGGCTGTGGTTCGTCATAACTCAAACCTGTTTCCGGATCCATAAGGAATTTGGAAAATGGCTGTGCTTTGCCTTTATGTTCTACCATTAAATATCCTTCGCCCAATTTCATTGCAGTGCGGATACTCTCACTCAACCTTTGGGTGTCTAGAGGATTCGCTTCAACCCGGTCTATAACCACTTCAATATCATGAATCTTATACCGGTCTAGCTGCATCCCTGAGCTGATTTCCTGAATTTCACCATCCACACGAACCTTGTTGTAGCCGCGTTTGCGGGTGAGTTCAAACAATTCACGGTAATGCCCCTTTCTGGCTCTAACTACAGGCGCCAGTATGGTGATTTTCTCATTTTGATACCGATTGGCAATGGTTTCAATGAGTTGGTCTTCGGTAAACCGCACCATTTTTGCCCCGCTTAAATAACTAAATGCTTCGCCAGCCCTGGCAAATAACAAGCGCAAAAAATCGTATAATTCAGTAACTGTGCCTACTGTGCTTCTGGGGTTGCGGCTAACTGTTTTTTGTTCAATACTAATTACAGGACTTAAGCCTGATATTTTGTCTACATCAGGGCGTTTCATATCCCCAATAAATTGGCGTGCATAGGCGCTAAAACTCTCCAGATACCTGCGTTGTCCCTCGGCAAAAATGGTGTCGAACGCCATGCTGCTTTTGCCAGAACCCGACAAGCCAGTAAACACCACCAATTTGTTGCGGGGAATGGTCAAATCTACATCCTGCAAGTTGTTTTCCCTTGCACCAATAACTTCGATTTCACCATTTTCAGTATATGCTTTAGGCTTGTTCAATGCTTCCAATTTTCAGTAAACCGCGAAATTACTGAGAATGTTTGGCTATTGCTATCGATATACAAAACATTATCGTGGAATGGAGTTTGTAATTTAAATTCTTTCTCGACAAATTCATGCATTTTCACACACTAAATTGTGGACTTTTGGTGAACAATTGGGTGTGCAATTGCACTTCAAATTTTTGATATTTGAAGTGAATTCCTATGAAAAATCAAATTTTGAATTTACAGCCTCCTAGTGCGCCCAATTTGAAGTCTGTATTGAGTGCTTTAAAAGAAAATGGGAAGTTAACAGACCCCCAAAATTTTCTACAAGGGTATTTTGAAAAATTTGATGGACTTGATGAGGTAGTGCAAGAAATCAATTTGTTGCGCACCCTTGAAAAGACCATTCTCGAGGAATAACTCTCTCTTCATAATTTCAGATTCTCAGAATTGTTTTTTAACAATTTTCCAGAACCCTTGAAGTTTTCATGATTTTTACAGTATTTGCAAAAATGCGATAGCTGCCATTGATTGGGCGCTTTCCTCATAATTATGGAACCAACTAAAACCGACAACCCAGAATATTACCATAAAGTGGTCGACTGCCAGTATGCTTGTCCTGCCCACACACCAGTGCCGGAGTACATTCGCCTCATTGCGGCAGGAAAATATACTGAAGCCTATATGGTCAATTGGGAATCGAACGTGTTTCCCGGTGTTTTGGGCCGTACTTGCGATCGACCCTGCGAGCCTGCTTGTCGCAGGGGTAGGGTAGAAGAAGAACCTGTAGCCATTTGCCGACTTAAGCGTGTAGCTGCTGATTTTAAGGATGATGTGCAACGCTTTATGCCCAAGGGCCCATTTCCTACAAATGGCAAACGAATAGCACTTATCGGAGGTGGACCCGCTTCTTTAACCGTAGCAAGGGATCTGGCACCGCTGGGTTATGAAATTCACCTGTTTGATGAACAAAGCAAAGGTGGGGGAATGATGCGTAGCCAGATTCCCAGTTTTCGCCTCCCAGATTCGGTACTTGATGAAGAGGTAGGATTTGTAGTCGATCTTGGAATTCACACCCACTATAATACATATGTAAACAGCCTAAAAGAGGTACTCGATAAAAAATACGATGCCGTATTTATTGGCACAGGAGCACCTAAAGGCAGGGATTTGGCCAACTTGCCTGGTAGGCATGAAGGTGCTAAAAATATCCATATTGGAATAGAATGGTTGGCATCTGTGGCATTTGAACACACCCATAAAATTGGCGAAAAAGTAATAGTTTTGGGTGGTGGAAATACCGCCATGGATTGTTGCCGCACCAGTCGGCGCTTAGGTGGCGAAGAAGTGAAAGTGGTGGTAAGAAGTCCTTTTGGAGAGATGAAAGCATCACCATGGGAAAAAGAAGATGCCATGCACGAGGATATTCCCATTTTAGACAACCATGTGCCGCTGGAATTTGTAGTAGAAAATGGGGTTCTCAAAGGCATGAATTTTGAAAAAGTGCATGCCGTTTATGATGAAAATGGCAAAAGACAATTGTTGCCCACAGGGGAAGAACCTGTATTTATAGAGGCGGATGATGTGCTCATTGCCATTGGCCAGGAAAATACTTTCCCATGGATAGAACGGGATTTGGGATTGGAATTCGATAAGTGGAATATGCCAGTGGTAAATGAAGAATCTTTTCAAAGTACCCTGCACAATGTGTTTTTTGGTGGTGATGCTGCTTTTGGACCCAAAAATGTCATTACTGCAGTGGCCCAAGGCCATCAGGCTGCCATTTCAATTGACCTGTTTTGTAAAGGCGACAATGTGTTGCAGCGCCCTCCTGCCTTTACCAATCTCATGAGCCAGAAAATGGGCATACATGAGTGGAGCTATGATAGCTATGTGGCGGTAGACAAGCGTTTTGTTGTGCCACAAGCAGAAAAAACAATCACTTTGCGAGACCGTAAAAAGGAAGTGGAGTTGGGCTTTAACCCAGAAGTGGCATTTTCAGAAGCACAGCGTTGTCTGAACTGCGATGTACAAACGGTTTTTAAAGAAGACCGATGCATCGAATGCGATGCTTGTATGGATATTTGTCCAACTTCTTGCATAACCTTTGCCACTAACGGAGATGAAGCTGATCTGAGGACTCGTTTGTCTGCACCGGCTCATAATTTAACCCAAGATTTATTGGTGTCTGACACCTTAAAAACGGGTAGGGTAATGATAAAAGATGAAGATGTTTGTTTGCACTGTGGTTTATGTGCCGAACGTTGCCCTACTAGCGCATGGGATATGCAGAAATACTTGTATAAGACTGCAAAAGCAGGTGTAATTTAAAATGACTTAAAATCAATGTGATATGAGAATATGTGATTTTGAGAATAAGGGAAATGCAAATAGAGAATTAAATATGGAACATTTTTATAAAATATAAAGTGATTATTATGAACACATTTGAAGAATTAAATGTCTGGAAAAAGGCAAGAGAAATTAGAAAGGAAGTACGCGCAGTTGTAAACAAATTTCCGAAAGAAGAAAAGTTTGAATTGGCTGCCCAATTGGTTAGGGCATCCAGATCAATTGGTGCAAATATTGCTGAAGGATATGGACGCTTTCATTATCAGGACAACGTTCGTTATTGCAGAATTGCGCGGGGTTCTCTAATGGAAGTTTTAGAACACTTAATTGTAGCAATGGATGAAGGATATATTTCAGAAGAAAAATTAAATGCTTTTAAAACAGAAATTCTCTTGTGCAATAAAATTCTTAGCGGGTATATCTGTTATTTGTTGAAGAATAAGGCAGAAGTACAATTTTCAACAAAGTCCAAATTTGGTTTTCAATCTAACAATATTCCCCAAACTACAACATAATCACACAATCACATAATCTCACACTCACATAATCACTCAATCACCTAAAATGATAAACGACTTCGTTATTCGCTTCGCAAATGTAAATGGAACAGGTTCGGCCAGTGCCAATTCTATGTTTGCCAAAGCCATTTTTAGAATGGGAATCCCAGTGGCTCCCAAGAATATTTTTCCCTCCAACATTCAAGGTTTGCCCACTTGGTATGAAGTAAGGGTAAGTGAAAAAGGATATTTGGGCAGAAGGGCTGGAATTGATTTAATGGTTTGTGTAAACCCGCAAAGTATGACCGAAGATGTGGCTTCTGTAAGGCCTGGTGGGTATTTCTTATACGATAGCACCAAGCCTTTACATGCTTCATTTATTCGCGAGGACTTGAATTATATCGGGATTCCACTGATGGAAATATGCAACCGCGAATTTACCGATCCACGCCAACGGCAGTTGTTTAAAAATATCATTTATGTTGGTGCACTCGCCGCCCTGCTGGATATTGAATTTAAAGTGTTGGAAGACCTTTTGGCTGAACAGTTTACCGGAAAAGAAAAATTAATTGCCCCGAATATAAAATCACTGCAATTGGGTATGGACTATGTAAAAACGCATTTTTCCTATCCACTTGAATTTCGCCTTGAACGCAGAAATCTAGTGGGCGACGCTATTCTTATGGAAGGCAATGCAGCTTGCGGCCTTGGTGCTGTTTACGGTGGCGCTACTGTATGCGCTTGGTACCCCATTACTCCATCAACCTCTGTGGCTGAAGCTTTTGAGGATTATGCCAATGAATTGAGAATCGATGCGGAGACTGGGGAAAAGAAATTTGGAATTGTACAAGCCGAAGATGAATTGGCAGCAATGGGCATGGTGATAGGCGCCAACTGGAATGGTGCCCGTGCTTTCACTGCTACAAGCGGTCCAGGTGTTTCTTTAATGAGTGAATTTTTAGGCTTGGCCTATTTTGCTGAAGTACCAGCAGTATTAATCGATGTTCAGCGCACGGGTCCCAGCACTGGCATGCCTACCCGCACCCAACAATCCGATATTTTGATTGCAGCTTATGCCTCGCATGGAGATACAAAGCATGTGTTGTTGTTCCCTGCCACACCCACAGAGTGTTTTGAACTTACAGCTGAAAGCTTTGACTTAGCAGAACATTTACAAACCCCAGTAATATTACTCACTGATTTAGACTTGGGTATGAACGACCACATGTGTCCCCCTTTGAAATGGGACGACAGCCGAAAATACAACCGTGGTAAGGTATTAAATGCAGCACAACTCGAAGAAATAGGTAGGTTTGGCCGGTATTTGGATGTGGATGGCGATGGAATTCCGTACCGCACCCTACCAGGAACCCATGCTACAAAAGGGGCGTATTTTACCCGCGGCACCTCCCGCGATGAGTATGCCGTTTATACTGAAAGCAGCGCCGCATATAAGCGCAACATGGAACGACTTGTAAAAAAATGGAACACCACAAAAAGCTTGGTTCCTGAATCCCAGTTTTACCAGCAAGAGAATTCCTCAAAAGATGGGGTTTTATTTTTTGGAACCAGCACCCATGCTGCATTGGAAGCTTTGGATTTGTTAAATGCAGAAGGCTTGCCATTGGATGCAATGCGCTTGAAATCATTTCCTTTCACTCCAGCTACCGAGGCTTTTATTAAAAACCACAACCGTGTTTTTGTGATTGAACAAAACCGCGATGCACAAATGAAAAGCCTAATTATGATGGAACTTGGAGTAGATCCAGCCAAATTAATTTCTGTGCTAAATTATGATGGAATGCCCATTACTGCTCAGGATATTATGAGCCAAATTAACAGTTACACCCAAATTACAGCCCACTAACATGACCTTTTTAAGACCCAAATTCACACATCCCGATTTGCCCAAAAATAAAATTGGGTATACCAAAAAAGACTACGAAGGCTCATTGAGCACTTTGTGCGCAGGTTGCGGACACGACAGCATTTCTGCAGCCATTGCAGAGGCTTGTTTTGAAATGGATGTGCAGCCACACCGTGTGGCAAAACTCAGTGGAATAGGCTGTTCTTCTAAAACACCTGCCTATTTTTTAGGAAATTCCCACGGTTTTAATTCCGTTCATGGTCGCATGCCATCTGTAGCTACAGGTGCAAATTTGGCAAATAAAGACCTGCTGTATTTTGGCGTATCTGGCGATGGTGACAGTGCATCCATTGGTATGGGACAATTTGTGCATGCCATTCGCAGAAATCTCAATATGGTTTATATTGTGATGAACAACGGCTGTTATGGACTTACAAAAGGGCAAGATTCAGCCACAGCAGATGAGGGCAGCAAAAGCAAATCAGGACATGTAAATCCATTTCAGGCCATAGATATGGCAAGTTTGGCGGTAGAATTGGGTGCCACTTTTGTAGGGCAGAGTTTTAGTGGTGATAAAACACAATTAATTCCCTTAATTAAAGCAGCAATGTTGCACCAAGGTTTTGCATTTATCAATGTCATTTCACCTTGTGTTACGTTTAACAACAATGTGGGTTCTACAAAAAGTTATGATTTTGTTAGAGAACATGTAGCCGCCACCGGTACAGTGGATTTTGTGCCAGAAATGGAAACCATTACAACTGAATATAATGAAGGAACGGATGCCATAATTACCATGCATGATGGCAGCAAATTGGCCTTGCATAAATTGGCAAATTCTTGGAATCCTGAAGATAGGATAGCTGCTGCATCTTCATTACAAACAGCCAGGGCAGAAGGAAAAATATTAACCGGCTTGCTTTATATACATACCGGTTTTCAGGATTTGCACCAAACCCTCGGCACTTGTAAAAAGCCATTAAATACCTTGAGCACTGAAGAACTTTGCCCAGGAAATACAGTCTTGCAAAGTATTAATGCAGGACTCCGATAAAAGGATTTCACCGTTCGGGTTTAGCCAAACCAAAATATTGTTGTACCTTTGTTACAGAATAGTGGTGTAAATACCATTTGAGGGCAAAATTTCGCGGCAATGATTTGCATTGGAGGTTGCTTTTCAACTGATATTGAATGGAAAATTCCAACTTCGGTTGAAAGATTCTGCATCATTTTTTAACAAATAATGAATGGCGAAATCACAGGAAACCTTTAGCAAAAAAGAAAAAGAAAAGAAGCGTTTAAAAAAACGCCAAGACAAAGAGCAAAAGCGTGAAGAACGCAAAGCCAACGCCCCTGGTGGTGGTTTGGAGAACATGCTCGCTTATGTGGATGAAAACGGAAATCTAACCGATACGCCACCGAATCCCACATTAAAAGCCGTAATTGATGCGGAAACCATAGTCCTTGGTGTTCCCAAAAGAGAAGATGAACCCGATATTATCCGTACTGGGAAAATTGAATTTTTTAACGACCAAAAAGGATATGGGTTTATCAAAGAAAACGATACCAATGACAAATACTTTGTGCATGTGAATGGCCTTATTGATGAGGTTAAAGAAGGCGATAAAGTAGAATTTGAATTGGAAAACGGACTCAAAGGCATCAATGCTTGTAGGGTTAAAAAGATCTAAATTTCCATTACAATTTTATTGAAACACTTAAAGTGTTTTGCATGAATAAGTCGTTCATTCCTTGATCGATGTAATCCAATTTATCTGTTGTAAAATACCCCAAATTCATTTGAAATTTGGCGCCTATTTTTTTGGTGATGGAATATCCCATTCCGCAAATTCCGTTGATGCTGGAGTAATTTCCTTCGTTCACCCGATATTGGGTCCAAATATCCCTTAGGTTATTAAATCCAATTCCAGCACCTAAAAAGGGTTGTACCCTGGCAGCGGAAGACAGTATTTTTTCATTGTTGAATTTGTAAATCAACCCTAGATTTAAAGCAGTGAGTCTGGACCTCATGTCTAAGATGGGATTGTTGGGGTCTTGTACCCAATCGTAACAATGCCCGTAATCGCCGATAGATAATGTGCCCTGAACATCTACTGAGGGAGATACATAACGTTGCACACCCACCTGTGCTACTCCATACCATTCTTCATCAAAATGAAAAAAGGTGTTGCCCAAATCCCCATTGTAATTTTGAAAACCAAATCCCAATGATAAAGTGGTTTTGGGGGATTGTGCCAAACACCAGGTGCTGTTAAAAACAAGCATAAAAATTAAAAATTTATTTTTCATACAGAACAGTACATCACTTCTGTAGGCTGCCCTTAAGACTCCAGGTCATATTTTGGCCATATTGAAATTTTTAGAATCAAATGATTGTGCTGTTTTTATTCCCCCAATTTAAATGATGTAAACACTTTGTTTTGAAGGCCTTAGTGTCGTATTTTTGCACCCTTTTATGTCCATTTCCATCACATTTCCAGACGGTGCAGTTCGCCAATATGAAAGCGGTGTTTCTGCGCTTGATATTGCAAAGGGTATCAGCGAAGGCCTTGCACGCAACGTGCTTGCAGCCAAAGTTAACGGTGTAGTAGTAGATGCAAACCGCACGATTACTGCCGATGCTACCTTGCAATTGCTCACGTGGAATGATGATGAAGGCAAAAAAACATTCTGGCACAGCTCCGCCCACTTACTAGCAGAAGCTTTGGAAGCCTTGTATCCTGGAGTGAAATTTGGTATTGGTCCGCCAATAGACAAAGGCTTTTACTATGATATTGATTTTGGAGACCAAAAATTTGGTGCGGAGGATTTTGATAAACTCGAAGCCAAAATGAATGAATTGGCCAAGGCAAATAGCAGCTTCATCCGCAGCGAAGTATCTAAAGCCGATGCCATATCCTACTTTACAGAGAAAGCAGATCCATACAAGTTGGAGTTGATTAATGACCTGAATGATGGTGAAATTACTTTTTACCAGCAGGGCAATTTTACCGATTTGTGTCGGGGTCCGCATATCCCCAATACCGGTTTTGTAAAAGCCATAAAAGTATTGAATACCGCAGGGGCTTACTGGCGGGGCAGTGAAAAAAACAAACAACTTACCCGCATTTATGCCATCACATTTCCAAAACGTGCCGAATTGGACGAGTACTTGCTCATGTTAGAGGAAGCAAAAAAACGCGACCACCGCAAATTGGGCAAGGAACTGGAAATTTTTACTTTTGATGATGATGTAGGACCTGGCTTGCCACTTTGGCTGCCCAATGGCGGTGCCATGATTGAAATTCTGGAGAATTTCGCCAAAAAAACCGAAAGGGAGGCTGGCTATGAAAGGGTAAAAACCCCACATATCGCTAAGGAAAGCATGTACTTAAAAAGTGGCCATTTGCCCTATTACAAAGAAAGTATGTTCCCCCCCATGGAAATGGATGGCGATACCTACTATCTAAAAGCCATGAACTGTCCGCACCACCACAAAATATTTGGTGCACTTCCCCGCAGTTATAAAGAACTTCCATTGCGCTTGGCAGAATATGGTACTTGCTACCGTTACGAGCAAAGCGGAGAATTGTTTGGCCTCATGCGTGTGCGCAGTTTGCAAATGAATGATGCCCATATTTATTGCACCGAAGAGCAATTTGAGCAAGAATTTAGGGCGGTAAATGATTTGTATGCGAGGTATTTTAAGGTGTTTGGCATTGACAAATACGTCATGCGGTTTTCAACCCACGACCCTGCAAAATTGGGAGAAAAGTACATTAACAATCCAGAACTTTGGCTAAAAACAGAGGATATGGTGCGCAAGGTATTGATCAATTCCAATATCCCATATGTAGAGGTGGCCGATGAAGCTGCATTCTATGGCCCTAAAATAGACATTCAGGTGTGGAGTGCCATTGGCAAAGAATTTACATTGGCCACAAATCAGGTGGATTTTGCCCAGGCGGAACGTTTTGATTTGTACTATATCAACGAAAAAAGCGAAAAGGAAAGGCCACTCATCATACACAGGGCGCCATTGAGCACGCACGAAAGGTTTATAGGATTTTTGCTGGAACACTATGCCGGAAACTTCCCAACCTGGCTGGCGCCAAAGCAAGTTGCCATACTTCCAATTAGCGATAAGTACCTCGACTATGCAAAGGATGTTTGTAATTTCCTGAAAAAGTGCGATATTCGCGCCTTCATTGACGAGAGGGCAGAAAAAGCGGGTAAAAAAATCCGCGATGCCGAAATCGCCAAAATACCGTACATGCTCATTGTAGGCGAGAAAGAAGCCGGCAGTGGAGAAGTTTCGGTAAGAAGGCATGGAGGTGAAGACCTTGGCGCGATGAAACAAGAAGCATTTGCTGAACACATAAAAAAAGAAACCGAAATTTAACAACCTGCAATTGGGCACGAATAGAAAATTTACTCCGAGAAGGAATGAACCGCTACACAAGATTAATGAGGCCATTACGGCCGCAGAAGTTCGTTTGGTGGGCGAAAACATAGAGCAGGGTGTTTATAAAACGGCGAAAGCGATAGAAATGGCCTACGAACAAGGGGTTGACTTGGTAGAAATTTCTCCCTTGGCTGAACCACCCGTTTGTAAGTTGGTAGATTATAAAAAGTTTTTGTACGAACAAAAGAAGAAACAAAAGGAAATCAAAGCCAATGCTGTAAAGCAAACGGTGAAAGAGATTCGTTTTGGGCCAAATACCAATGAGCATGATGTGGATTTTAAAACCAAACATGCCCGTGAGTTTTTGGAAGAAGGCAACAAGGTTCGTGCATTTGTGTTTTTCCGCGGTCGTACCATTATGTATAAAGAACGTGGAATCGATTTGTTAATGGGTTTTGCCAATGTGCTCATCGAAGAAGGTGTAGCCAAATTGGAACAAGAACCCAAAATGGAAGGAAAGAAAGTAGCCATTATTTTGGCTCCTAAAGGAAAAAAAGGATAATAAAAAAGAACAACAGTATATGCCTAAAATGAAGACCAATTCCAGTGCTAAAAAAAGGTTTAAAGTAACCGGCACAGGAAAAGTGAAAAGAGCAAAAGCCTTCAAAAATCACATTTTGACCAAAAAGGCCACCAAACGCAAACGTGCCCTTGGTAATGATGCTATCGTTACCGATGCGGACATGAGCAATGTTAAATTTATGTTGCGTTTGGGAAAATAAAAGAAAACTTTGGCCGTAGCTCCTAAGTTGTTGGGCTTGCTTCAACACGCTAATGCCATTAAACTAAATAAATATGCCAAGAAGTGTAAATCACGTTGCGAGTAGAGCTCGCCGCAAAAAGACCCTAAAGTTAGCCAAAGGCTACTTCGGTCGTAGAAGTAATGTATGGACCGTAGCTAAAAACGCGGTAGAAAAAGGTTTAACTTATGCTTACCGCGATCGCCGCGCTAAGAAACGCGAATTCCGCAGCTTGTGGATTGTGCGTATCAATGCAGCGTGCCGCATGCACGGTATGAGCTACAGCCAATTTATGGGCAAGTTGAACAACTCTGAATTGAACATCAACCGCAAAGTTTTGGCTGATTTGGCCATGAATGATGCAGAAGCGTTCAAAGCAGTATTCGAATCAGTAATCAACTCTGGTGGTAAAAAAGCAGCAAAACCTGCTGCTAAAAAAGCCGCTAAAACTGAGGCACCTGTTGCCGCAGCCGAGCCTGTTGCTGAAGAAACCACTGCCGCAGAAGCTTAATAGATTAAAGAGTATCACAAAAAAACCGCCCTTGTGGCGGTTTTTTTTATTTCTATTAATACGGGTTA
>JADYZD010000045.1 GCA_020853295.1 Bacteroidia bacterium
AGTTGTATTTTTTACCGTTGCCACCCTTCACAAATTCTGCTGCATCGGCAATGGTAAAGACAACATTGTTAGCATAAAACCATTTCTTGGCCAATGCCACCACCACCGCATCTATTTCTACAGCATCAATTTTTGCATTTGGTGCTGTATCATGTATCAATTTGGCAGCACTACCACCTCCGTACCCCAACAAAAGCACTTGGTCAAATTTGCCGCCTCTATCTTTCACCACTTTCACAACAGCTTTCATTACCTCATGCAACCTACCAAAACTATAATTGGCGTGCTTCGAATTCAACATCAATTGGCCATTGTACAGTTCCACTTCCAAAACACGGTTGTAGGCACTTTCCCTTCGTTCTATTGTCCATGGCCATAAATAACTCATCCACTTCTTGTATTTGGCTATGGTTTCCATTGCAACAAAAATCGGTATTTAGTCTGTAATTTTGTAAGGTGCATTCATTTCCGCATTTATTGCTTGCCAGCAAATCTCCTAGAAGACAACAATTGTTAAAAGACTCCGGTTTTAATTACACTTTTGTTGATATCGATGCCGATGAGGTGTTTCCCAATCACTTAAAAAATGAAGAAGTGTGCATGTATCTTGCCCAATTAAAAGCCAATCATTTTAATGGTGAATTTGGAGATAGCGTGCTTGTAACTGCAGATACCATTGTAGTGATCAATAACGAGGTAATTAATAAACCTGCCAATGCCCAAGAAGCCTTCCAAATGCTGAGCAAACTCAATGGCAACATGCACGAAGTATATACCGGAGTTTGTTTAAAAACTGCAAATAAAGAACGTGTTTTTTATCAAAAAAGTGAGGTTTATTTTTACCCATTGTCCGACAATGAAATCCAGTATTACATTGAAAATTACAAACCATTTGACAAGTCTGGAGCCTATGGTGTGCAAGACTGGATGGGCTATGTGGGGGTTGAAAAAATAAATGGCTGTTTTTATAATGTAATGGGTTTCCCTCTTTCAAAATTCTATCGAGAAATCCAAAATTTTATTTCCAATCCATGAAAGAACTGGGTTTTTTAATTGCGTTCTGCATATTTTTTATTGGGTGCAAACCAAATAGGTTGCAAGATTTTTCAAAAATTACAGATTCAAAATCTGCACAGCATTTTTTAAAAGAGAATACCGATATTGAAGGTGAATTTCTTTCCATTGAAAGTGCCAAAGATTCCAGCAGCATTTCAAAACTCTTGTTCAAATCCAATAGGGCTAGTGTAGTAACCACGGACAATTATTACTATAAAATAATCGACTCCATAAGTACCCCTATTTATAGGTGTAGTTACATTTTTTTTGATGGGAAAATTTACTCCAAAAAATCCATTGACAGTTTGCGAAATGTAGCTCTAGTCAAACTCAATGAAAATGCACCATTTCCCACAGTAGCAGCGGTATACACCATGGACAAAAATCCTGTAGGTGATACCTATTGGTTTAAGCAAGGTGATATGGAACCAGAATTTTCTGATGCAGTAAAAGAACATGCATTAAATGACCTTTTTGTTTTGGATATTCCTGAAAAATACATGCATTTTATTGTGCGAAAAACATACGCCAACAATAGGAATACAAAACTCGTTTTGTTAAAAATAAAGAAACAACATTTATGACAAATTTGGTCACTTTAAAAACGTATTCAAATGCTTTTCAGGCCAATTTTGATCTCAGTATTTTGCAAGCACATGAAATTGATTGTTGCCTGTTCGATGAAAATACCATACTGCTGAATCCTTTGTACAACATTACCATTGGCGGAATAAAGTTAAAAGTAAGGGCTGAAGATCTTGAGCATGCCTTGGAAATATTGGCAGCCCACCACAATTAAAATCCGTAATAAATTAAGGCAGAATAAAGTTAGCGCATTATTGTTACCGATCCACGGTAATAATGACGTTTGCCTTTATAATCTCTGATACTCATTAAAACTGCATACACCCCATCTGGCGCATATTCACCAGCTATTTTGCCATCCCAAGGTTGGCTGTTATCTGATTCGTACACCACCTCTCCCCAGCGGTTGTAAACTTTTAAATTGTACCATTGAATTCCCATTCCACCCGGACCAAAAAATTCATTTTTTGTATCGTCGTTGGGAGTAAAAACCTGGGGTACATGCAAGGTGTACATGAAATTAATAAATATGGAATCAGATGTGCTGTCAACGCATCCATATTGGGTAGAAGCAATTTGTTTGATTCTAAAATAACCCGAATCTGGGAATGTATGTACAAAATTCCTTTGGTTGGTAACAAACCCATCAGACAATTGATAGCGCAGGGTGTCGGCACCATTACTCATATCCGTTATGGTAATATTTGGATTAACAATGGTGCCCAATCTTGGGTCGAGTGCGAATCCTGGATACGGTTTTGGGTGTACAACAATTGTTTTTGTTTGGGTATAATCACAACCTGATTTTGTGGTAATGGTAAAATCTACATTGTGATTTCCTGAATTTTGGTAAACATGTGTAGTATTTTGGGAGGAAGCACCCTGACCATCACCAAATCGCCAATTGTACGCTGTAACAGGTTCTGTTGAAACCGATTTGTCTGTGAAGGTCGTGAGTTCGTCTAGGCAAACATTTGTGCCATCAAAGTCTACCAAAACTGCAGGTTGTATCACTACTGAAGTAGTCGCAGAATCTATACAATTGTTGGCCGATATTGCTGTGAAAGTAGCTGTATAATTCCCAGCAGGTGAAAGTACCGTTCTATAAATTCTTGAACTTGATGTCAAGCCATTGGAAATTTTCCAATTGCTGTTAGCTACAGTTCCTTTTGAAATATTTGCTGTTCCTGTAAAAACCGCACTATCGTCATTGCAAGGATTTATTGCCGCTGCTGTAATTGTGGGCAATGGATGTACTTCTATATTGGCTTGCGTATCCTGGGTGCAACCTTTATCTGTTGTTACTTTTAAATACAGTTGAAAAATTCCGGTAGTTTTGTAAAGGTAGTTTACATTGGCCGTTATTGCTGTGTCACCATTTCCCAATTTCCATAAATAATTCGTAACATTGCCACCGCCCCAATAGTTAGAATTTGCACTGAATGTTTCATTAAAACAGTGAGAAATTGCCGTGAAATTGGGATGTGCAAGTGGCCATATATTTACTGTTCCATTGATAGAATCTTTACACCCTTGGTTGCTTGTAACCAATAATTTAGGAGTATAACTACCTGGTTTTAAATAGGTATAAAAAGGACTTTTATTTGTGGATTTATTTCCATCATTAAAATCCCAAATAAAGTTGTTAATCGAACCGCTAGAAATGGTAGATGAGTCAGAAAATTGGGTGTTTATTTTTAAACAGTTATCAAGGTTTCCGAATTTGGCTTTTGGCACCGCAAATACTTCTATATTTTTAACAATGGTATCTGCGCAGCCGTGAATAGAATTGACAATTAATGTGCTTCTATAATACCCAAAAGTATCGGCAAATTGTGCGGGATTTTGCACCAATGATTGGGCATTGTTACTAAAAATCCAGGTATAATTTTGCAAAGTATCTCCAAACAAATTGCTTTGATTGGTAAATCGCAAAGAATCCCTTTCACAAGTTTTTCCAGCAGTAAAACCAGCACTCGGTTTGGGGTAAACTGTTGCGGTATCTGTAAAAGTATCCGTGCATTGGTGCTCAGAAATTGCCACCAATTTTACTTCATATTTTTGATGCGCCACATAACGGTGTTTTTGATTTTGTGAATTTGAATTTTTCCCATCACCAAAATCCCATTTCCAAGCTACTATTTTACCACTATCTATGCTGCTGTAATTGTTAAAAATGGTAGAATCGCCAAGACAAACATACTTGCTGCTGAAGCCCACTTTGGGCAATGTTTTTACATCCACCACCCTTTTTACAGTATCAGCACAACCGATGGCAGATTCAGTAATCAGGGTTACCGGAATGGACGAGAAATTTCCAAAAGGGATATTTATCTTGGTCACACCAAATGTGTCATAACCAGGAATTTTCCATACCCGCAGGGCAATGCTGCCTGCTGATATAAAACTTGAATCGGTAATTTCTGGATCTCTCCCTTGGCAGCTAACTGGCCAAGTAAACCATGCTCTAGGAAAAGGATTTACCCGAATTCGCGCAGTATCTTTTGCAAAACACCCTTTGGCATCTGTAACTGTTATGGTGTACACTGTTGTACTATCAGGTTTGGCCAATGTTTTTGATGCAATCGAATTTGCCAATCCATTTGTGGGGCTCCACAAATATGTAAATCCACCATTACCAAACTGGGTTTGTGTATTTAAAAGCACACTTCTTTTTTCACAAATTTCCGTGTCTTTTGTCAAGGTGAAAATGGATGGTAACGGATAGGTAGTAATTGCAACAGTATCTTTAGAAATACACAATCCCCTATTGGTGGTAAGAATTAAGGTTCTGGTTTCTGGGCTTCCTGTTTGATTCGCAGCAGTAAATTTAGGATTGGCAATATTCGCGGAGTCTATTACCTGATCATCAGCCCATACATATTTAAAAGTTTTTACCTGATAAAGTCCCAATTTTAAGGGTGAAAGGCTGCAAATTGCGGTATCTCTGCCTGCATTTTGCAATTCAGGTGCAGGAAACAATTTTTGGCCAAATAAACATGCACAAGCTGCCGAATCTGTTACCGCCAAAATCCCACAACTCTGTCCAGCCAAAACGTTTATGGTTTTGGAAAATGTGAATGTTTGATTCGGATTTAGGGTAGTAGAAAATGTATCCGATGCCAAAAATGGATCTGTGGTTTCCCATATTCCCGTGGCATTTTTATCATAGTGAAACCGTACAATTATGGGCGAATTTTTAGTAATTAACCTACCTGTATTTTTAATGGTTATGGTCAAATGCACTTGCTCCGAGTCAGAAGAAATTAGCTTAGTCGTAATTGTTGGAGATACCAATTGCAAACTGCCTTTGTCCACCATAGGCGTTGCCAATTCACTGCCTGTAATAACTTTAATATCACATGGATTCCCAGTGGAAATACAAACCACCGGTTGCACCACCACAGATCGTGTAATGATATCTGCAGGTCCACAGGTCAAATTCTCAGTTTCACCGTAAGCCCTAATATCAAATTCCATAGAATCGCCTGGTACAATGCCTTTGGGCATAAGCCAGCTCAATAACTGGGCCCCGTTAATGGATGTAATTGTTAAAGAATCTTTTGAAGGTGCATTGCGCACAGCATTCCAAAATGAGGTATCGTACTTTACACCGTTGGGTAAAAACACTTCCACCTTATCTTTAGAACCTGAATTGCCAGGCCCCAAAAAAATTACCCTATTTTTAATGTACATCGGTTTTTGACAAGGCAACATGGTATCGGCCCAGGATTTAACCAATGTATAGTATGGTCTTGTAACCCCTTTTATATCCAATGGATTGCTAAAGCCAGGTATACTTGGAATGGCATTTCCACATTTCAAATTGGCAACTCCTCTAGCAGAAACAAAACTGCCAGATGCATAATCGCAATCGGTACTCACCCTAAACGTAATTAGGAGTTTGTTTTTAGAAGTATCTTTAGTGCCCTTGAATCCTGCGGCCACAGTGCTGCTCAATGCTGGCAAGTCCCATTCGTAAGTGGTTCCGCTGATTAATTTTGGCACTCCAATGGATACTGCACTGCTGTTAAGGGGGTACTTTAATTTCGTAGAACCGGATACCACCTTCATTCCAATGGGAAGTGAAATACGCACTTTGGTATTGTATGCGGTAACTGATTGGATATTTTCAAGCAATAAACTCAACTTGTTTTCTGCACACAAATCCAAGATACTGGCACTATCAGTGAGTGTCATTTGTAAACGGGTATTCTGTGGTTCAAGATACAGAACTGCCTTGTTGGGTGTGCATGGGTATGAGGCAAAATCGGCAGGATATTCTGCACAATTGTAGGAGCCAAAAAGAATTAAACTATCGGGATTGCAACTTGAAAAAACTGCCCTTACCTTAAAGCGACGCATTTTACCAGCGGCTAAAATTCCTGCCCTGTAAATATCACCAGTAGGTTTAATAAGGGTATCTTTATCCATATCCCTTATCTCTGTAACCTTAATATTGGTTCCTTTTTTGGGCGATAACCATACATTATAAGCACTGAATGTACCCGATGGATTGGTATACCTCACTTCCCAATCTACGGTATCGGAAGTTGCATAAACCGTTGGAATTGCAGGCCCCAAACTCAGTGTTGGCGGATTAAAGGTGAATAAGTCGTAACTGCCTCCATTTTTGGTACTCACTGTATCATAACCTTTGCCCATTACCCCGCCCCGTTCAAAAATATAATCGTAGTCTATTCTAATGGGTGTATTTGCAGGCAAATTACAACGCGGTTGTACGGTGTAAGTAAAATAGCCTTGTACACCATCATCACCAGGATTTATTGTGCCACCTGAATCTGTATAATACTTTCTAAAATCAAATACAATAGGATTTGTAGTTCCTTTTACAATTGGAACGGTATCTTTTCTTTCCAATTTATAGGTACCCACACCTGTAGTGCGGTATTGCCCAAAATATGTTTTTGCCAATTTAAATCCACTGGGCAAATAAATTTTTAATGCTTTGAGCTTGGTGAAATTGCGGTATTCATATGGAAATAAATTATTACCCGCATAATTTTGACAACAAGGGCCAAGTCCGTAATACCAACTTTGACTCAATGTAGCCTCAGCGCAATTTGAATATACAATATTGTCTGAGCAGCAATTGGCATAGTAGTATCCATTTATCACCAAATTAGAGCCAAAAGTGTCGCATTGAAAACTTTGACTGGGCGCGGGATTTGCTGCTGAACCAAAATAAAACCTGTTGGTAAAATTAATAGTAGTAGAAGCGTATATTAGGTTTTTTGTAACCCTATATCTTACAATTAACCGAATGCTGTCGTTGTTGGAAAACCGATAAGTACTGCTCAAGCATCCTTTTGGATAAATGCTATCAACAGAAAAATCAAATTTAAAAGTTGCATGAGCACCAGAAAGGACTTTTTTTACCCTAACAGTATTGCATGTCCCAGTTTGCAAAGTGCTGCCCTTTAATACCACAAGTCTGGCGTCTACCACATCTACATAACTGCCATAAGTAATAAAAGATTCAGCATAACCGTACCTCCAGTTCCTATTGGTAGTGCTGGTTTTTGGCCTACCAATAAAAACAGTTTCAAAGGTGTCGCCAAACATCAATCTTTCCTTGCGAATTTTGGCGTGATCCAATGATCCAGTTTTGTCAGGGATGCCATCATTATTGTTATCGGGCAATCCATAACTAATTCTGCTTGCTTCAAAGTTTTTAAAAATCATTCCTTGGGAGCAAGAATTTGAACAATGCACCTTAACATTAAAATAATTGCAAACTGGTCTTATCCATGTAAAAGGGGTGCAGGTGGGGTCAGTATTATAAAGCAAGGTCATGCTTACTGGCAATAAAAAATTGCCGCTGCTTTTGCTGCATATTCCTTTTAACCTTACAGTGAGTTCAGCATTTGTCAATCCAAATTTAAATGCTTTGCCCATATACGCCCGCAGTGTATCACCACGCATGGCGATGCTATCTGGGGTCCAAGTGTTTGCCAAAGAGCCATCAACAATAAAAAAGTCGGATTTACTTAAGCTGTGTTGAAGCGTAATAGGCAATACCAAATCGATGCGTATTCGACCGTTACTGCTTAAAGGAAGGTTATAGAAACTGTTAAATGTAAATTTAAAATCTTTTGTTTCATCACGCGCCAAGTCAGTGGGCACTAAAGTGGAAATTCCGGCACTGCTCAAAGTGTACACTTTGCCCCATGCATCGCCTACTTTAATGGCATCATCACATTGGTTTTTATAGTTGTAATTATAAATCCAGCTTAAATCATAAAACCCATAACTGCATGAAGTTTCAGCACATCGGGTCATATTCCAAGTAAGGTACAGGGTATCTTTGGGTGATAAATCTTTTAACTTTATCCTCACAAAATTCAAGGCATTTGTAGGCACACATGCAGAGGTATATACATACTTGTAAGCAGTATCCATCACCAGTAATTTTTTAACCCCTTTGTAACCAATATTTGCATAAAAAGAGGTGGTATCAATCAGTGTATTGCTAGCACCTGTGCCTACAAAAATATTTACAACAATATCCTTTGCCGCTTTCTTTCCAATGTTGGTAATCGTTAAATATTGTGCATTTAAAGTTGTTCCATCAAAACAATACTTATCTGTTGAGCCAGGCCATGTAACCAAATTCGGATTGTCGCTACTGATAGTAACAGAGGCATTGTCTTTTATGATTTGACAAAGTTTACCCCCACAACCCCAGCCAATTTCATAGTATGTATTGGTTTTCTTACAACCCAGAATCGTAAATGTATCTGTAATGGTAATGGATTCATTTTGTTCCAATAAGGTGTCTTTATCCCCAACATTTTTAAAGTCTGTGGTCGTGAAATTGGTAAAAATGGTATCTCCTTTTTTTACAGAACCAAAACCGGTTTGTGAATTTCCAACAACATCTTTACCATTAATCCGCATCAGCCTTAAAGCCCTCAATGGGCCTTTCCCGTAGTTGGTAATGGTTACTTTTCTGGTAAATTTATCTCCAACATTTCCTATAAAACTGCTATTGGTGATAGAGGCAAAGCCTGGTGATGGAATTATGGGTACAAATGGAATGGAACTTCCTAAGTCAAAATTGCCCGTATAATCTACCCTTACATCTATCTGTGGAGTACTGCTGCCACTCAAAAGAGGAACAATATCACAATCCGCTTTTACCTTAACCCTAAAATTAAAATTCTGACCTATCAACAAATTGGGTCCACTAAAAACCGGCTTATTCAGGTTGGAAATATTGCTTTCCGAAATGCCAGTGCCAGTGAAGGTTCCAGCAATGTAAGTAACTCCTGCAGGCAAAATCAGGGTGATTTTTACATTTGAAATCACACTAGAGCTAATGTTATAAACCGCAATTCGGGTGGTATCATCAAAACCGCACACACTCATGTTTTTGGCCGGTGTGGCTGAGATATTGAGTTTATTGCCCTGCCCCAATACTTTCAGAGGCAGAAAACCCAAAACCAAACAGAGGAATATGATGCCGTATCTTTTCAAAACGAGCCCTAAAGAGCAAATTTAAGTGATTCCAACCTGATTTAAAGAGAAAATTGGCAAAGGCCTAAATTGAATTAAGGATTTGTAACAAATAAGCAGATAAACACGTAATTTCGAATAGATGGTAAACCCTTGGGGATTGAGACTTCTGTGCAGCCTGGCCTTTGTTTTTTTGGCCAAATCTGCCATTGCCCAAGGTGTCAATTTTGACGTTCGGTTTGGCATCCGAGCTTTCAAACCCATTGTTATTGGCAATCAAAATCTTCAATCTCATGTTACCCACAATTTTTTTACAGGCTTCAACTTGCGAAAACCTTTGGGATCGAAAACTGCGATGCACCTAGGATTGTTTACCAATGGGGTAAGCTATAGGTTTCAAAGCAGCGACAGTCCGAATACAAACTATATTACCATGAATTACCTGGGAATTCCAGTACAATACGAACGGACAATAAAGTCGGCCAAATGGTCGGTTTTATTGGGAATTGAGCCCAAATTCTACATTTCAGGCCATAACTATACGGCAGAGCCTACTGCAAGTCAACGAATTGTATATGCAAATAATGGCATTTTCAACCCATACAACTTGGCCGGGCGTGTCGGATTCGCATACAGAAACGGCCCATTGCGTTACTTTTTACAATACAGTTTCGATGCCATGCCATTCAAAACCTATTTGGGTACGCGTATTTTTGACCAAAACCTCAGTTTTGGTTTCACCGTTCTGCCCATAAAATAGAATGTTATTGCATTTTATCTTTCCAATATTTTTTGCCATAGGCACAAAATATTTCCTCCCCAGCCTTAATTTTTTGTTTGGCTTTTAATACCACATTTCCACTGTCATCCAATGAAATTATGGCATTGTTTTTAAACAGTTTTTTACCCGGACCTGCAGCATCATTGGCATATTTTGCAAAGCAAAATGTATGCATAGAATCCAATATTTTTTGGTTGGGCAAACTTATAAAATACCGATTTTCTCCATTTTTCGCACGTTTATTGGCTTCCTTAAAGCTTAGCTTTTCACCCGTATACATGCATATGGTTTCACCTTTATAAATCTCCACAGCCGTATAGAGTCCATCACCTGCACCAACTATTTGCGATTTTTGTATATACAAATATTCCTCCTCAGGCAGGGCAATTGCATCGTCTTCTAACACGGGTGCAAAGGTGGGGGAATTTCAAAATAAAACATGTCAGTATTTAAAAATACAACACATAAAATGGAATATGGAACATCCTTATATTTTGAGTTTTTTTTATACCACTCTTTATACGATTTCAAGTGATTTATTTAGGGTAAGTTGATTCACCAGTCTATTTTTTTATACTTTTTTACTCTGCTAAGAGCATTTGGCCAGGGACTTTTATCATTAATTATTCCGCCCTTTCAGGGCTTTTTAAGGTGCTGCGCTTTTTACTCAATGGACTTCTTCCATCATTCTAGGATTGCGCCCTTTCAGGGCTTTAAAGCCCACACCACACAATTTAGTTTGTTCTAAACATTCACCTCAATCACGCCGGATATTTCAAAAAGAAAATCCTATTTCGACTTCAGAAAATAATAAAATCATGTTTCTTTGGGATAGTCTCTTATTGAATTCACATTTCACCTTTCCACAAAACAAAGAGCATGGCTGAAAGTCACCCAAGCCCTGAAAGGGCGCCATACTCCAACATCCTGCACAGCGGGATGTTCCCAGCTACAGCTGTCACCCAGCCCTGAAAGGGCGCCATACTCCAACATCCTGCGAAGCGGGACACTCCCAGCTACAGCTGAATCCCAGCCCTGTAAGGGCGTAATACTTCCACATCCTGCACAGCGGGATTTTCCCAGCTACAGCTGTCACCCAGCCCTGAAAGGGCGCCATACTCCAACATCCTGCGAAGCGGGATGTTCCTGTCCGCAGCTGAACCCAAGCCCTGAAAGGGCGAAATACCCCAACGTCCTGCGAAGCGGGATGTTCCCAGCAACAGCTGTCTCACAGCCCTAAAAGGGCGCAATCCTATTCCCAAACATATCTTTCGTCATATTCCACCTCATGCTTTTTTAGGAATGCCAAATATTCAACCTGAAACGTTTTTTTACGGTGGTGTTCTTTTTGATTGGAGATATAATTAATTACAGTTTGAACCTCAGCCGGATTTACTGAAAAAGCCCCATATCCATCCTGCCAGTAAAAGTTTTCTACGGATTTATCTTTCGTTTTTATCCATTTAGAGGAATGGGATTTTAATTCCTCGAGCAGCTTCATCAAGGCGATTTTTTTCGATAACATGCATAGAATATGAATATGGTCGGTATAACCACCTACGATGATTGGCTGACAGTCTAGCTTTTTGCAAATGCCTCCCAAATAAGCATGCAGCTCTTCTTCTATGGGCGGCTGGATTAGTGGCTGCCTGTATTTTGTGCTGAATACTATGTGAATATAGTTCTTAACTAGTGACTGTCCCATGATTAATTATTCCGCCCTTTCAGGGCTTTGTAAGGTGCTGCGCTTGTTTTTACGATGGACTTCTTCCATCGTTCTAGAATTACGCCTTTCAGGGCTTTAAAATTTATCATCATAAATATATCTATTTCTAATTTCTTTTATCTAACATGACTTAAATATGAATGGTAATTCTATAAGGTTTTATCTTTCCGAATTTAAATTTTATCCAAAATAAACATTAAAACTACACTACGAAAATACCCAAATCAAAATAAGAAAAAATGCTTCCACAAGTTTAAAAGAAATTAAGCAAGTTTCAAAATGTCGCAAGAAAAACTACTTAAATTAAAATTTAATTGGCACAAAAAAGGCCACCCAAGGGTGGCCTTTTTTTGTGATATTTTTTATATTAATATGTAGCAGCCAATTGCAATGCTTTATAGGCATTTACCACGCCGCCACACACACTAAGCTCGGTGAATTTGATTTTATCGCCAGAGCCTGGGGTAGGCACTTTTTTGGTGTTTACAACCGCACTTTTCATCAATATTTCTTTTACTTGCAAGGCAGTAAGTTTTGGGTAATAACTCCATACCAATGCCGCTACACCACTGGTAACCGGAGCTGCCATACTGGTGCCATTAAAATACGCATATTTATTGTCGGGAATGGTGCTGTAAATTTGATAACCGGGTGCAAAAATGTCTACATTATTTTTGCCATAATTGCTAAAATCTGTGGCCAATCTTTTGCGGTTTGGAGCACTTGCTCCCACTTCTACCCAAGTAGCTGCAAACTTTCCATTCCCTAAAGAATCATTGGGATAATTGGCATCTTCATCGTTGTTTTCACCATCGTTACCTGCGGCATGCACCAACAATACACCTTTTGAAACTGCGTATGCTACTGCAGAGTCTACGCATGCCTTATCCCACTTATAAGCTTTGCCAAAACTCATATTGATGATTTTAGCACCATTATCTACAGCATACCGAATCCCATTTGCTACGTCTTTGTCGCGTTCATCTCCATTGGGAACTACACGCACCACCATAATGCGCACATTATCTGCAATGCCATTCATTCCTATTTTATTGTTGCGGGTAGCAGCAATAATACCAGCAACATGGCTGCCATGTGAAGCATCAGGGCCAGCAACACTGTTGTTCCCATAATACCTATCATAACTGTTTGTATAATCATCTCCTACACCTGCACGTGGGTCAAAATCAACATTATAATGGGCATTCGCCATGGCATCTACTTGTTTAAACTGTTCGTCAACTTCATCATAAATGCTTTTAAAACTGCGGCCTTCTTTCATTTGTCTAATAACATTGCCTTTTACCCTAGCAGCCGTTTCATTTCCAGGTTCATATTCTTCCACCTGTGAAATGTTTGGATCACTTTTGCCAGTTGCTTTCTTTATTTTATCCAATTGGATGATTACCTTTTCAAATTGATCTACCAAACTGGCATAGATTTTTTTATTCGAATTTACTTCAGTCTTTATTTCTTGGTATTCTTTGTATTTTTTTGCTTTTTCAGAATCTCCATTTACATCTTCTGCATCCAAATCTCCAAATTCTGCTTGATATTTTCTGAGCAAACGGGTCATTTCTAGGTTATCGCGGTCTACCATATAACCATTGGGGCCACCAATAAAATTCCAGCCATTTACATCATCAATGTAACCATTTTTGTCATCGTCGATGCCATTGCCTGCTATTTCGCCTGGATTTACCCAAATAACACTTTTTAAATCCTCATGGGCTACATCTGTTCCTCCATCAATTACTGCAACTACAATTTGTGTAGATGTTTTTCCTTTTAAAAATTCATAAGATTTATACAAGTCTATTCCTGCATTTTTCTTAGAATTGGATTGTTGGTACCAGTCTTCTGCCGGTTGTGCCCACATGCTGCCACTGGCAATTATGGACAAGGTAATTATGATATATTTTCTCATCATTGAATTGTTTTATTTTTTTGTAGCTACCACAAAAATACTCACTGCTTTAAATGGGATATTTGTGGTGTCATTTTTAAATATATAATTTCTTAAAAAGTTCTTTAATGGTGGCCATTTTACAACGTCCATAGGTGCTGTTACATATACCATTGATTGAACCTCAAATCCATGGGTTTCCAAGAGTTTTTTGATCCTTTTTTTGGTATAAATTCTGGCATTGGCATATTTTTCATGTATTCCTTTTGGCAACCATGAGAAAAAAGGAACCCTATTCCATGGCAGCAGTGGAAGCGATGCACCGTGGGTTTCAAAAATCCACCATTTATTGGGTACAGAAAATGCACAAATTGCACCTTTTTTAACTGAACCCGCATAATTGGCAACGCCATATTCTTCTGGCAAATGCTCAATAACCTCAAAACTAATCAACCTGTCGGCCTCAGGACTATAAGGTTTTCCCATAATGTCCCATTGAAGAAATTCAGCATTTGCAATACCAGATTCTACTTTAATAGATTCAAATTCAGGTTTATGAGATGTTTCGTATTCCAAGCCAATAGCTGTATGAAACTCTTGTGCCAATTTCAACAAGGTGTTCCCATTTCCGCACCCTATTTCGAGCAGTGTGAGGTCTTTGCCGATAAAACCCGGAATTTGGCGCAGAATTCTGATTCTACGTTCGATGATTAAATCATTTGCGTCTGCCGGTTTGCCCAAATAATGCGCACCCTCAAACAATTGCTTATCTACCCTGCTGGTGTTGCTCATGTGCCCGGCCTCCAAATTTTTGCTTTAAACAATATTCTTCTAATGGCTATCCAAATATGGGCCAAAAAATTGGGAATGGTACCATAAGCATTTTGCAAAACCTCATACCGTTCTTTCAAAGCCTTTTTCTCATTTTGATAACTACTTCCCCCTGTTTCAAATCCGGATATCACTCCTTGAAATCGGGCTGTTGTGGGTCTGTTTTTAAGTATTTCTATAATCCAATGAATATCTGCAGCCAATTTGTATTTTAAGTCATACATAGGACTAATGCTTCGTTTTGAGATAAAACTCTGATGGCAAACACACATGCCATAACGAAATGAATTTGGACCCAATTTCTGTGGCAATGGTTGGGGTTTCATTTTGCTAATTAAACCTATGTCATTGCCCTCTGCATCGGTAAACATGGTATCTCCAAAAATCACATCGGGATCTTGTAAAATAAGGGGTAATATATTTTCAGTTACAGCAGAATTATAAATAATATCACCACTATTTACAAACCACACATAGCAGCCATGGGCTTTTTTCAAACCCTTATTCATGGCATCATAAATGCCCTTATCTTTTTCAATAATTAACAGGTCAATTTTACTTGCGTTTTCTTTTAAATATTCCGCTGATCCATCGGTACTTCCTCCATCTACCACAATAAATTGTAGTTTTTGCCTTTGTGTTTGACAAAATACAGAATCTAAAGTGCGTTTGAGCCCATTTAAATTATTGTAATTGATGGTGATAACCGAAATTGGCTCAAGCATTCGCGGCAGTTTCTTCGTCTTTTTTGAAAAGCGCCAATGCAATTGAACCAGCGAGTAACAATAGGAGCAAACCAGATGATGCCATTTCTACACCCAAATATCGGTTGCCCTTTTTGTTATACACCATTTTTACTTCTTTGGTTCCAGCCGGCAATTCTACACCACGGAGAATATAATTCACACGTAAAACTGGCAATTCCTTACCATCTGCATAAGCATGCCATCCGCCATTCTTTTCGTTATAATACACCTCGCTAAAAACAGCCAATCCTTTATTTGCATTGGTAACTTTATACAAGATGGTATCCAATCCGTAGTTTACCATAGCGATAGAGGCTGTGCTGTCTACTGCATAATTATCCGCACTGGGTTTAATGGATTCTTTGTTCTCCACCACGACCTCTGTTCTGGGATTGAATTTATTAATGGTTTGAAGGGCATCCGTGGCACTTGATGCGTGCAATACTTTACTCGCAAACCAAGCATTGCCAAGAGCTGTTGGACGTTGGTACACTTCTTCCGATTTTTGATCTTGGGATGCAGACAAAATATAAGCACAATTCAACATATCTAAAGAGTTGTTTTTCATCAAGCCATCGAATGATAACTGACCACCATTTGGAGTGATACAGTAACTAATAATGTCTTGGTACCTGCTCAATTTTGCTGGGTGGTATCCACCAATATTCCTATGGAAAGGCGCACTATGCGCATCGTTAAAGGGATCATAACGTAAATCAAAAACCCTGGAATGGTTCTTATTTACAGCCATCAAGGCTGCATCTTTGGGGGTGGGGCTAATTTCTTGCTCTACAACTTTATCTTCCCAATTTTCATCAGATAAATATCTTTTTGAAACACCCACCATATCGATTAAAATTAACACCAATATGCCTGCCCAAATAATAATCTTGCTTTGTTTTTTTACTACCACATACCATACCAATCCGAAGGCAGCAGCAGCAAAAAACAGGCTTCGCATTAAATCTTTCCAAGCAGCACCACTTCTCAATTCATATAGTTTTTCCAAAGGCCAGCCACTGGTTTTTAATTTGGCATCCCCAGGTGATTTAAAGTCGGCACCCATCATTAAGATTGCTCCACTTAAAGCAAATAAAACTAAAACTGCAATGCCCGATGTTTTGAATATCTTTTTGAGGATATCGATTTTATCTCCTTCAAAATTCATCAATAAATTCAACCCATACAATCCAAAGAACGGTATTGTAATTTGGGCAATAGTTAATGCCATCATGGGAGTTCGGAACTTGTTGTAGTAGGGCAAAACATCAAACAAAAAGTTGTTTAAACTGAAGAACCTACCAAAGGCGAGGATTAAAGAAACAGCTGTTGCGGCTATAGAAAACC
>JADYZD010000046.1 GCA_020853295.1 Bacteroidia bacterium
TAATGTCGGCCCTACAAAGTTTCATTAACCCATCGAGGTATTCACCGGCATCTACGATTAATCTTCTAACAGCACTGTCGGTAACAATATCCTTGCCTAGCACAATTGGCCTTAAATGCAGGGCCACCATGGTTTCTACATAGCGCATTTTCTCATCCAAAGGCAACCTTAAACGCCTAAAAATACCCTTTACCATGCGAGAACCTTTGTCTTCATGGCCGTGAAAAGTCCATCCTTCTCCGGGTTCAAAACGTTTGGTGGCGGGTTTGGCAATATCATGCAGAATGGCAGACCAGCGCAACCACAGGTCATTGCTAAGTTCGCAGAGTTGGTCTAAAACCTGTAGGGTATGGTAAAAATTGTCTTTATGGCTTTTGCCCTCTCTGGTTTCTATGCCTTGCATGGCCACCAATTCTGGAAAAAACTCCTTTAACAATCCTGTATCGAACAAGAGTTCAAAACCAATACTGGGCTTGTCACACATGATAATACCATTCAGTTCATCGGTAATTCTCTCTTGAGAAACAATGGAAATACGGTGGGCATTCTCGCAAATGGCCTGATAGGTTTTTTCTTCAATCTTAAACCCCAATCGGGTGGCAAAACGTATGGCCCGCATCATGCGCAGTGGGTCATCGCTAAACGTAACATTCGGATCTTGCGGGGTGCGAATAATGCCATCACTCAAGTCTTGCAAGCCGTTGAATGGATCCAACAATTCTCCAAAATCCTCTGGATTTAAGGAGAAATACATGGAATTAATCGTAAAATCACGCCTGTTTTGATCGTCTTCTAATGAACCATTTTCAACCAAAGGTTTTCTGCTGTCGCGCTGGTAACTCTCTTTTCTTGCACCAATAAACTCTATAACCCAATCCCTTGTTTTTACTTGTGCTGTTCCAAAATTTTTAAAATAGGAAACGTGTTTTTCTTCCTGAAGCGATTTGGCAAAAGTTTGAGCAAATTCCACCCCATTGCCAATGACTACGATATCGATATCCTTAGTATCGCGGCCCAGAACCCTGTCGCGCACATAACCACCCACTACCCAAGCCTGCAATCCACTTTGTGCAACTGTTTCTGCTAAAATTTTAAATACCGGCTCTGTTAAGGGCGATTTCACAGGGCAAAATTAAGGAATGCCAAGTTGTTCGTGACATTTTAATCTGATTTGCGTTAATTTGGAGGATTGAGTGCCGCAGAATTGCTAAAAAAAGCCTTCCAAAATGCATATGGAATTCCCATTTTTATGGGCATTTTGTATGTGTTGTTTCCTACCCACAACAGCTCTTCAGACGCCATGGGTTATGCCACTGCTGCCCAAATTGGTCCGCACCATATGCTTTACGACCAATTGGTGGCAATTGTGAATTGGATTTGTGGTTTTTCACCAGTAAAAACACTGGCAGCAATGAAAGTGATTGATGCCATTTTGGGTGCAATTGCTTTGTATATCTTTCACAAAACACTATCGGTTTTAAACATTAAATCTGCCTGGGTGTATACATTTTTATGCGCAACTACATTTGGTTTTTGGAGATTTACTTCTGAAAATGAAGCCTATATCCTACCCTTGTTATTTGCTTTTATAGGTATGTATTTGATGGCCATTTATGATGCCTCAAAAAATACCAAGTGGCTCAGTTTTTCCATATTCTGCTTCGTTTTATCGGTACTTTCACACCAAAGTTATGTGTTTTGGTATGCTGCAGTTTGGTTGGTTTTTGTATTCAAAAAACCATTCTCCATTAAAGTGCATTTCCAATTTATACTTGGGGTATTGCTGGTATTGGGCGTGTATGCTTTTGCTGCATGGCACAACCACCATAAATTGCTGCATTGGATGGTGTCTGATGCCACAGAGGGTTTGGTAGATTTAAGTCCAGGTGCTGATAATTTTAAATTTACTGCCATTAATTTTATCAGGACTTGGTTTCAAGTGCATGGAAATATACTGATATTTTTAAATCGAAATCCCATTCTTTGGCTGGCAATTATTGTCACTATACTATTGACACTCTTTAGTATTTATAAGTTATTTAAAGGTAAATCATTTAAGAATAACAATAAAAGCAATGACGTTCAAAAAATTGCATTGCTTGCATTTATTTTCCATTTATTTTTTGCTTGGTTTTCAGTGGGTAACGCAGAATTCATGGTAATGCTTCCCTTTTTGTTAGTCATTGTTATATCCAGTAAATATGCAGTATCGGAATACAGTATCGGTAGTTTTGCTTTGGCATTATTTATTTGGAATTTTTGTTTGGCCATTTTACCAGCAAATCAATTAAATTTTGAAAATAATGAAACTGCTTTTCAGAAATTCAACAAGCGCGGAGAACAATTATTTATTTCACACAATAAAGTGATGTTGGAAAATTACATTGCTCTGCAAATGGATACGGGTGCAACCATACCATGTGCCATGAACATGAAATTGGGATACAAAATTTTAGAAGCCCCTATAGAAAACAATAAAATTTCCATTCAAAAAGCCATGGAAAATGCGCATGAATCTAAAATTCCAGTGTATACAGATTGCATAGAATATCCAGAGCCATTAAGCAGAAACAGACTCATAAATAACAGCGATTCCGCCTCTATTTGGAGCAATTATCATTGCATTAAAATGGACTACTATTATTGTTATTACGGCAGGGTAAATATTTACCGCATTTTGCCGATTAAAAAATAATTATTTCCGTGTAAGTGCACCCAGTGATTCAATGCGGCGCACATCTCCTTCTGTAACTTGATAAATATTGCCACCGAATTTTTCAATTAGGCGGTAATCATGTGTAGCCATAAGCACTGCGGTACCTTCTTTGCAAATGGCGTGTAATAAAGTCATGATTTCATCGCTGATTTCTGGATCCAAATTGCCAGTAGGTTCGTCGGCCAAAATTACCTGTGGTTTGTTTAACAGAGAACGGGCAATTACCAGGCGTTGTTGTTCACCACCTGAAAGTTCAGCAGGAATTTTATAGTCTTTGGTTTGCAGTCCCACTTTGCTGAGCACTTCTCTTGCTCTGGCTATCATTTGTTCTTTGTTGGTCCAACCTGTAGCGCGCAGCACAAACAAGAGGTTTTCAATGGCATTTCTATCGGTAAGCAATTGAAAATCCTGAAAAACGATTCCAATATGCCTTCTTAAATA
>JADYZD010000047.1 GCA_020853295.1 Bacteroidia bacterium
ACCGCGCCAAATTTAATCTCCATTGAATTTCCGCTTTCTGATAATGAGGTGCAAAACCAATTGAAAATGGCACCAAACCCAAGTTCTGGATTGATGACAGTGGATATTGCCCTATTGGGTGCCCCCTTTATAGTGTATAATGTGAATGGACAAGCGGTGAAATCAGGTATTTTTACTGAACAATTGCTGGATTTAACTTCACTGAAAAGCGGAATTTATTACCTCAAAAGCGAACAGAAAACAGCAAAAATTGTGTTGAACAGAGATTAATATAAGGTGTAGATTTGCTAGGCAAGCTACAATAGAATATATTCGCTGCTTCTTAAAAACACGTGAAAATTGCAATTCTGAAAGAAAGCCGCCACGATGAACGCAGAGTGGCCGCTACCCCAACCCTTTGTGCCCAATGGGTTAAGGGTGGTAATGAAGTGGCAGTTGAAACTTTAGCAGGTGCCAATGCCAACTACAGCGACAAATTATACAATGATGCCGGTGCAAAAACCGCCAGCAGGGCAGAAGTTCTCAAAGGTGCACATGTGGTGCTTTTGGTAAATCCGCCCGATGCGCAAGTGGTGAATGATTTGCCCGAAGGCACGGCATTGGTGAGTTTGCTATACCACCGCACCTCTGAAGATTTGGTGAAAGCATTAAATGCGAAGAAAATTTCTGCATTCTCTTTGGATGCCATTCCCCGCATTTCCCGCGCCCAAAGCATGGATGTGTTGAGTTCGCAAGCCAATTTAGCGGGTTATAAAGCCGTAATAAAAGGTGCGGAGCATATGGGTAAAATATTCCCCATGTTGATGACCGCCGCTGGAACCATTACCCCCGCAAAAGTGCTTATTTTTGGTGTGGGTGTGGCAGGATTGCAAGCAATAGCCACTGCAAAACGTTTGGGTGCTGTAGTTGAGGCTACAGATGTGCGCCCAGAAACTAAAGAACAAGTAGAAAGCTTGGGTGGTAAATTTATTGAAGTAAAAGGTGCCGAAGTAGGCAGCGAAGGTGGATATGCCAAAGAAGCCACTGAAGAATACCGTCAAAAACAGAGAGAAGCTGTAAATAAAAGTTTGGCCCAAGCCGATTTGGTCATTACCACAGCATTGGTACCTGGCCGCAAGGCTCCTGTTTTGGTTGACGACGAACAATTGGCCCTCATGAAACATGGCTCCGTGTTGGTGGATATGGCCGCTGAACAAGGTGGCAACTGTTCAAAAACTGAAACGGGTAAAATTGCAATTGTTAATGGGGTTACCATTATTGGAACTACCAATTTGCCATCTGAACTATCAATGAATGCCAGTGAATTGTTTGCAAGAAATATCGATGCACTGTTAAAATTAATAGCACCAAAAGGTGAAATGCAGTTTGACTTGAATGATGAAATCGTTCAGGGTTGTTTAATTTGCCACGACGGCAGTGTTTTGGTGCAATCGGTTTAATAAATTAAAGAAATCAAAAAATGGATGCGATATTAAATTTCATAGGTGAGAATATTACCATGATTTACCTCATTATCCTTATGGTATTTGTGGGGATAGAGTTAATTGGCCATGTGCCGAGTGTATTACATACTCCTTTAATGAGTGGCGCAAATGCCATTCATGGTGTTGTGCTAATTGGTGCCATTATCGTGCTGGGAAAAGCAGCATCTGATGATTATTTCAGCATAGCAATTGGATTTTTGGGTGTTATTGTAGGTACCCTTAATGTTATTGGTGGATTTGTAGTAACCGACAGAATGTTGGAAATGTTTAAAAAGAAGCCAAAAGCTGGCGAGAATAAAGGAGGTAGCAAATGAAGCATTTACAAGAACTTTTATACCTGCTCGGTTCAGTGGGCTTTATAGTGGGCCTAAAAATGATGGGCAAACCCGATTCTGCCCGCAAAGGAAATTTGGTTGCTGCTGCCGGTATGGCATTGGCAGTAATCGGCGTTTTGTTCTTTAATTGGGTAGACGATGGCGCAGGCGGAGGTAGTTTTGAAATCACAGGTAACCTAGGTTTGATTCTAGGTGCCATCGCTGTTGGTACCCTTATTGGAACCCTAATCGCTAAAAAAGTAAAAATGACCAAGATGCCAGAAATGGTATCCCTATTTAATGGAATGGGTGGCTTGTGTGCAGCATTAATTTCAATTATTGAATGGAGGGGAATTATTAGCCCTGAGACTGCAGCTGAGGCTATTCCATTAGGCCACTATTTGGCAATTATGGCAGGGCTTATCATTGGTACTGTGTCGTTCATTGGTTCTATGGTGGCTTGGGGCAAACTCAGCGGAAAACTGGGTGATTTTAGGTTCCCTGGTCAGCAATACATCAATATGATTATGTTGCTTGCCATTTTAGGTGCCGCTTATATGAACTATGGAGCCGCGGCTGAAGGCAATAGTTTGTATTTTTACCTTACCATCGGTTTGGCGTTTATTTATGGTTTGCTGTTTGTGTTCCCAATTGGGGGAGCAGATATGCCTGTCGTAATTTCATTGTTGAACTCATTTACAGGAGTTGCCGCAGCTTGTGGTGGTTTCTTATACCACAACAATGTAATGCTAATGGGTGGTATTCTTGTAGGATCTGCAGGTACCATTCTTACTGTGGTAATGTGCAAAGCCATGAACCGCAGTTTGCTGAATGTGTTGTTGGGCAATTTTGGAGGATCTTCTGCAGCGGCCGGTGCAACCAATGCATCAGGTGGAACTGTAAGAGAAGTACAAGCTACCGATGTGGCTATAATGATGAAATATGCCAATAAAGTGATTGTGGTTCCAGGTTATGGTTTGGCTGTAGCCCAAGCACAACATGTGGTACACGAATTGGAAACCATGCTCGAAGCGGAAGGTGTAGATGTAAAATATGCCATTCACCCTGTAGCTGGACGTATGCCAGGGCACATGAACGTGCTATTGGCAGAAAGCAATGTAAGCTACGATAAATTGGTAGAAATGGAACATGTCAACCCTGAGTTTGCTGCTACCGATGTGGTGTTGGTGGTTGGTGCGAATGACGTGGTGAACCCTGCCGCCAAAACAGACCCTTCAAGCCCCATTTATGGTATGCCAATTTTGGATGTAGAAAATTCCAAACAAATTATTGTGTTAAAACGCAGCATGAAATCCGGATATGCAGGTATTGAAAATGAATTGTTTTTCAATCCCAAGTGCGGTATGCTTTTCGGTGATGCAAAAGATAGTTTGCAAAAATTGGTAAACGAGCTGAAAGTAGTTTAATTATTCAATTATTTTTCATAAGTTCGTATTAAGAAATTATGAAAAAAGCAATACTAATAATGGTTGCTGCATTTGCCTTTCAGTTGGTAAATGCACAAACTGGTTACTATCTTGTTCCAGGCAATGGCACTGGAAATCCCAGAGGATTGAACAACGATTTGGAGTATCCAAACGGCGGTGGAATCTCGGCAGGATGGTCTGTAATTGTTACTGGGGTAACTGCTACACCAAGTTGGTCAGCCACACAAACCATTCCGTTTACCTTTAAGTATAACGATGAGGCATTTACCAAATACAAGGTAAGTACATCAGGTGTGCTCACATTTGATTTGGCCGCTGGTATTGCACCAGATTTAACAAACATTGCACTTCCTGCCAAATCTGGTATTCCAGACAAAAGTATTTTGGCTTGGGGCTTAGAAATTGGTGCGGGTGATTTTATCGTAACCAAAACCTTTGGCACAGCACCCAATAGGCAGCATTGGATTATGTTTAATACCGCCAAAGAGGCCGGTATCAAAGATGGTTGGGTGTACATGAGTATTGTTTTGGAAGAAACCACAAACCATATTTATATTGTTGATCAAAGAAGTCAATGTATTTCCGGTACATCCAATTGCACAGATAAAACAGCATTAACTCTAGGTGTTCAGCTTGATTCGAATGCGGCCGTTATGGTGCCTGGCTCACCCAATTTTGCTACTGTAAACGACAACAATCCAGAGGCAATTGACAACCGATATTTTGAATTTCGGCCAGGTTCTATGCCCTCAGCTGATGTGGCTTTAACTTCAGTGGAAGTCAATGAATTTTTGCTTACGGCAGATGCCCCTTACACAGTAAAAGTGAAGGCCAAAAACAATGGCTCTGAAACCATTACCAGTCTTAAATTGAAATATTCTTGGAGTGCAACTGATAGTGCAGAAGCTACTGCCACTGGCTTGAGTATTGCTTCTGGACAAACTGTGGTTGTATCACATCCTACAACTTGGAACCCAGCTGTTGATGCATGTAAATTGACAATCACGGCATTGGAAGTAAATGGTGGCAGCGACAGCTATTTTAAGGACAATACCATTTCCAAAAACGTAAACAAAGTAGATAAAATTTATCCGCGTAAAATTTTGCATGAAGTATTTACATCTTCTACCTGCGGACCTTGTGCCCCAGGGAATGCAAATTTTGAAAGTATTGTGGCTTCAAAAGACAAACACACCACCATCAAATACCAAATGAACTATCCTGGAAATGGCGATCCATATTATATTACAGAAAATGGCACCCGCCATTCATTTTATGGTATCACATCTATTCCCAGAATGGAAATAGATGGTGGATGGGATGGCAATGCCAATTCATATACCAATGCATTGTATGACCAATTCGCTGCCAAACCTGCCTTTATTGAAATAAAAGGAACTGCAAGTTACAGTTGGAAAAATACCATCACGGCAAACGTGACTTTATCACCATCTGCCAATTTTAGCAGCTCAAATCTGAAATTGTACGGTGTAATTATCGAAAAAAACACTTACAACAACACAGCAACCAATGGTGAAACTGAATTTGAAAATGTGTGCCGTAAAATCATGCCTTCTACTGCAGGAATGGTACTTACTGGCGGACTAACTAAAGGTACGGATGTTGTAAAAACCTTGACATACACTTTTTCTGGCCCCTATGTGTTGCCTGTAAATGGCAAGAGTCCTATTAATTTGGCAACACAAAACAGCATTGAGGATTGGAACAATTTGGCTGTTGTCATTTTTGTTCAAGATGGCGTTACAAAAGAGGTGATGCAGTCTGAAACCTTTGATGTTGCCACTACCGGACTAGAAGAAATTGAAAATGGTATTTCTGTGTATCCTGTGCCAGCCAATAATATTTTAAATATTAAGGCAACAGATGCTTTCGCAGGCAAAAAAGCCACCGTTACATTTAAAAATGCAATGGGTCAAGAAGTACATACCGGCAATTCTGAAAATGGAACTTATCAAATAGACCTTACGGATATTCCTTCAGGAATTTATTTCGTTACCCTACAATCTGGCGATACACAATTGTCAAGAAAAGTAATAGTTCAACACTAAATCTGAGTTGAAAAATAGTCACAAAAAGCGCGAACCCATGGGTTCGCGCTTTTTGTTGTAACAATTTATTGGTGAAAACCGTTTTAGGATTGTTTCTTTGTAAACGTATTATGCTAAGACCCCTATTGTCAGTTTTATTGCTTTTGGCAACACTTGCTGTAAATGCACAGAATTATCATTACCAATACCGGAACTCTGGAAACCCATTGAACATGGGCTCTGCAAGCGTTCTAAACAATTCTGAAGATGTTTCAGATGAAAATACAGGTGCTTGGAATTTGGTGCTGGGCAAAACAGATGAATACTCTTCAGCCATTTTTATTCCTTTTGCATTTCAATTTAATGGCAATGCTGAAACTGCTTTGAAAGCATCTCCAACTGGATTTATTACTTTCGATACTTCGGTTTCGGGCAGCGCACCAGCAGGGACTTATGCCTTGCCCAATGGCGCACTTCCCTCAAAAACAGTAAGTATTTTGGGTATGGCCAGCACGGGAGATAATGACAAAATACTCACCCGTAGTTTTGGTGTGGCTCCCAATAGGCAATTCTGGATCAAATTTGCATCCTTAAGCACTCCAGGTGATACTACATCATCCTTTAATTATTGGTCTATTGTGCTTGAAGAGTCTACCCAAAAAATATTTGTAGTGGGCATGTATTTCAACCAAACTTTTAATGAATACCAGTCGCCCAATCACAGCATAGGTTTGCAATTGAACAATTCCAACGCTATTTCCGTTAAAGGTTCACCCGCTATCACCAACAAAGTTTCTGGAAAAAATCCTGGCGATAATTTTTATTACGAATTTATTCCAGGTTCAGCACTCCTTTACGATGCAGAATTGCAGTTGAAAAATAGCACTGCAGTATTAAAGTCGGGCGAAAACATGAATGTGGATTTGAGCATTTCAAATTTGGGCCAATCCACCATTGACTCGTTGAGTGTGGCTTACAGCGTAAATGGAGGAGCACCTGTAAAAGCCAGATATTCGGCAATGGGAATTTTACCTTCAGCAGAATCTTTATTTTCACTTTCATTAACTCCAGTGAACAATGCCGGTACTGCAGGCACTGCTTATGTAGTAAAAATTTGGGTTTCCCAGCCCAACAATTCAAACGAGTCAAATTTCACCAACGATACGGTTTTGACAACGGCTATTGTAAGCGCAAATAGTGGGGTACTGCGCAGGATTTTGGTAGAATCTGGCACCGCTGCCTGGTGTGGCGATTGTCCTGTGGCAGATGTGAATTTATATCAATTGCAAAAACAATATAACGACACAGTAATCGTGGTAAGGCATCACAGTGCCGACAATATGAGCAGCAACAGCGATGAATTGAACCAAATGTATTTAAACATATTGCCTGAAGCCATGCTGAACAGGGCTTCCACTTCAGGAACCAAGGCAATGGCCATTGATTCGTTACAGGCAAAAATTACAAATAGCAAGGGTGCAACTGCTCCCGCTTCAGTAGCGGTATCTAATGTGGTTTTAAATGAAACTAGCGGCAAATTGACTTATAAAGTGAAGGCCATTTTTACGGATTATTACTACGGAAATTTAAGTGTGGGAGGTATGGTTTTGGAAGACAATGTGCGTGGCTCAGGAACTGGATTTTCACAAACTGTGGGCTCTAAATATATATTGGATTCTAAAAGTCCATTTTACAGAAGTGTAAATCCTATTGCAGGATATTACAACCAAAGCGTGGTTTGGAATTTAAATGGCGGTATTTGGGGTGTAGGGAGTGGCGTGGCTGCGGTTTACAAACCTGGAGATTCTATTGTGCAAACTTTTGAATATACATTTCCGCAACTTTTGAAAAAAATCAATTTGGCCTCTTCACCTTATTTGCCAGTTGGTGATATTTTTAGCTTAGGCAAACCTGCAGATATCAAAGCATTGGGATATTTGGCCGACAATTCTGGTGATAAATTTATTGTGAATTCAGCGGTGAAATCTTTGTGGGACACAGCTTTGAGTGCTGGTGATATTGTAAAAAATACTGGATTTGATTTGTATCCAAATCCCACAACAGGGTATTTGCAATTAAAAATTAAAGAGGGAAATTACCGTTTGCAAATTCATACAGCAGATGGCAAAGCAGTATACTCAAATTCATTTTATTCTAACGGAATATTTGGAGTGGATTTAAATTCCATTTCCGCCAATGGTATTTATATATTAAGGTTAGAAAATGAATCTGGATTTTGGACCACAAAACAATTCGTTTTGGCCCGTTAAATCTTATTCTCCAATAATATCTGCCAATATTTCTAAGGCATCATCTGTAGAATTTACGGGTTCAAAACAGGTAGCATTTACACAAATAAAAATGGCATCTTTTTTCGTTTGTTTTTCTTTGATAAATGCACAATTATTTTCTGTTTCGTAAGCAGTAATTGCCCACGAGGGCAGGTGTTTTTGTAGGGCTTTTATTTTGGATTTTCCCAATGCACCGGTGGCCCCAATTTGCAACCAACCCAGTGCCTCTGCTTGAGCTGCTTTGGCCCAGTTGCTATACCACAAGGGCGATAGGTTAATCGGGTGTCTTAGTGCTTTCATCATATCACCTCCTTTTGCTAATAGGTCCGCACGGTCGCAAAGTATTCCCAATTTTTGCAGCGCAATTGCCATCATTGAATTGTTGCTTGGAATTACATCATCTGTCACATCCGTTTTTTCCACCATTAGGGTTTCATCCGAAATAGGGGTGAAGGCAAAAAGATTTTTTTCGTGGTTGTAAAAATGGGTAGTGAAATAATCGGTTAATTTTAAAGCATGCTCAAGCCATTTGCCATTGCCTGTGGCCTCAAATAAAGCAATTAATCCCGATATAAAACATGCATAATCCTCTGCAAATGCAGGTATTTCTACACCCTCAGTAGTGCGGATTAGTCGGTTGTTTTTGTAATGATTTTCCATCATCCAATCCGCTAAATCTGCTGCTTGAGCAAGGTATTGCTCCGATTCTAAATACCTGCCTGCATCGGCAAGTGCTTTTAACATGAGGCTGTTCCATGAACAGATTATTTTGGTATCTAAGCCCGGTCTTATTCTAGTTTCTTGGGCCAAAAATAATTGCCCATTTATGCGTTGAATTTTGTCATTAAATGTGTGTATATCCAACCCAGTGCTTTCTAACAATTGCAGTGTCGATAAGGGTTTTGAAAGAATGTTGTACCGGTGTTCCCAATTGCCTTCTGGTTTTAAATCGTACACCATTGCAGCAAATTCTAAATCTGAATCTGACAAAATATGTTGCAATTCTTCCCAGGTAAATACATAGAATTTGCCTTCTATGCCTTCGCTATCGGCATCTAAAGCTGCGTAAAAACCACCATTTTTTTGGTGCATTTCTCTAAAAACAAATTCGATGGTTTGTTGCACCACCGTTTTGAACAATGCAGCATCAGTTACCGAGTGTGCCCTAGAATACAAGCTAATGAGTTGTGCATTGTCGTATAACATTTTTTCAAAGTGTGGTGCAAACCAATATGTGTCTACAGTGTACCTGTAAAATCCTCCCCGCAATTGATCATAAATGCCACCATTGGCCATTTTTATTAGCGTAAAATTGATGAATTTTAACAGTTCTTTATCACCGGAAATTAAATATTCATCCAACAAATATTCATACACCGTTGGCATGGGGAATTTTTGATTTCGCAGCAACCCCCCATTTTGCATATCAAAATCTTGGGCGGATTTATGGGCCATTTGCAACAAATCTTTTCTGTTAAAAACAGGCAATATGGGATTTTCAATGATGTTGATTTGTTGAATGCCGTGTTGGATTTTTTCGGCATACTCAAGCATTTTGGGTTTGTCGTTTTGCCAAAGCGTGGTCAATTGCAACAATATGCTGTGCCAATTTTCTTTTGGAAAATATGTTCCAGCAAATACGGGTCTTTTATCAGGAAGGCATACAGCATTTAGCGGCCAACCACCGCGTCCTGTCATCAGTTGGCATGCATCCATATAAACCATATCTACATCTGGCCTTTCTTCTCTATCTACTTTAATACAAATGAAATGTTCATTCATAAATTCTGCGGTTGAAACATCTTCAAAACTCTCATGTTCCATTACATGACACCAATGGCAAGTGCTGTATCCAATACTCACAATTACTGGCTTGTTGAGCTTTTTTGCGTTTTCCCAGGTTGTGGGATTCCACGGCAGCCAGTTTACCGGATTGTGGGCATGTTGCAATAAATATGGACTCTTTTCGTGAATTAAGTCATTGGTAAATGTATGTTCCTGTGTCAAAATGTTTGTATTTTTGATTCCGAATGGGCAAATTACGCATACTTGGATTATTCATTGTTTTTTATTTGTGGTTTGGCACTACCCATGCCCAGTATTATGACACTTTTCAGAGGTATGGTTTTTCTTCAGTGAAAGAGGCTGCCGATTCTTTGTATGTGCGATTGCTAGACAAGGAATACAGGGGTGTGCAGGTTTTTACCATCAATTATCCTTCTTTTATTCGTGAAACCCGCAAAGTGGATACAGTAGTGCCAGAGCAGATGATTCGCGGCCAATATATCACCTACTGGAGCCGCTGCGACCGCAGTTTTAAAAAAGCCAGAAAAGCGGTGAAAAAAGCGGGCTATTCTGCAAAAAAATGCCAGCAAGATACAGTTTTGTATTATAAAAATACGGGTGCCGAAGTTACTCGGGCTGAACTCTATATCCAACAAAAAAAGGGCAAGGGGTATTTGAAATTTCAACTCTGGAGAATTGAAGAGAAATGGTATTTAACGGGCAAAGTAGAATGGGTTGAAGTAAAACCCATTAAATCATGATTGTTTTTTAAATGAAATGGCTCAAAAAAGGAATTTAATTTTGAGCCATATTATTTTAATGGTGGTGGTGGTGTTCTTTTGCTTTCCCAGCAGCAAATGCCTTGTGTTTTAAAGCTTTTGTTTCTACTTTATTTCCCTTTTCTATTAACACACAATGTGTTTTTGTAGGAATATTTTTAAAAACAGTAGGCTTTTTACCGGGCTTCATCCAAATTACTTCCACCGATTCAATGGATTGTGCATCGCCTAAACCCACCTCTTGGCGTATACTGTTGGCGCCAAAGGTAGCACCTGAAGAGATGGTGTTGTATATGCTTCTTGTTTTGCCATCTGCAGCTTTTACATTTATTTTTAATTTAGAACCATAAGCAGCTGAATTTAAATCGGCAGATACTACAGAAATGCTTGCCCAATTGCCGCTGTTTCCAGAGTTTTCGAACAGAATATTCTTTGCATTGTCTCCATCATAAGCACCGCCCATTACACAATAAATATCCTGATCGCCATCATTGTCCAGGTCGCCAAATGCAATGCCATGGCCTTTTTGCAAATGCCCAGTTCCATTCATGGTTACTTCTTCAAAATATTTGCCTTCTACGTTTCTAAACATGCGGTTGGGAACAATGGTGCGGAAGTCAAAAGCACCAGTACCGACATATAAATCCAGCCAACCATCATTGTCAATATCGCCAAAATTAATGCCCATACCATAAGTAACTTTATTCAATTTGGCTTCGGCTGTTACATCGGTAAATGTTTCGTCTCCATTATTTCTATAAAGTCGGGGAAGCTCTGCCACCACTGGCATTCCAAGGTATTCTCTGCATGCATCTTCACCGCATTTTTCTAGACGGTTCATATCAAATCCGGTAACATAAATGTCTTCAAAACCATCATTATTATAATCAAAAACGGCAGATGGAAAACTGTAGTTTGGACCGATAACACCGGCTTTTTCAGCTACATCTTCAAAGGTGATTTTGTATTTGTTATTTGCCGCCCTGCCCATAAATAAGTAGTCATTGCTTTTGCCTTTTTTCATGCCTCCAGCAAGTACAGATAGGTACAAATCTGGCAATCCATCGTTGTTGAAATCGCTAATATTCACGCCTTTTACAAAGCCAAAGTTGCCATCTATGCCCAGTTCTTTGGCAATATCGGTAAAGGTGCCATTGCCATTG
>JADYZD010000048.1 GCA_020853295.1 Bacteroidia bacterium
AAAGCCTTTAATGAATCGGGCAATTGTGATTTTCTCTGCACAAAATACATATCTATTTCGCCTTTGTGCTTGGCATTTACTTTGCCACGGTAAGTGCATACAAAATGGTCTTTTACCAATTCGTAAGTATCGGCACTAATATTTACCATGCCTTTTTCTCCGCTGCTCTCCATGCGCGAAGCCAGATTTACAGTGTCGCCCCAAATATCATAGGCGAATTTTTTAATTCCCACAATACCGGCAACAACAGGTCCTGTATGAATCCCAATTCGGATGTGAAAAAAGGGCTTTCCCTCTTGCTCTCGTTTTTTTCCAGTTTCGTTTATAAAATCACGTAAATCTAAAGCTGCATTTACAGTATCAACGGCATGGGTTTGCGAGGTTTTCGGCAATCCACCCGCAGCCATATAACTATCGCCAATGGTTTTGATTTTTTCTACATCATACTTTTCAATAATTCGGTCAAATTCAGAATAAATATAGTCAATCTCACCCACCAATTCTGCAGCACTCATACTTTCGCTGGTTTGGGTGAAATCCTTAAAATCGGTAAACAAAACGGAAACACTATCGAAATGCCTGGCGGCAGCGCTGCCACTCTCTTTCAGTTCTTCAGCTATTTCGGCTGGCAGAATATTCAATAATAAATTTTCGGATTTAGATTTCTCAATTTCAATTGCATAATTCAGTTTTTTCTGTTTGATATAACTGCGGTAAACGAATCCCGAAATAATTAAAAGAAGAACAATTCCGATGATAAAAAACAACCTCTCATTCCGTTTTTTCTCTACGGCCAGTCTATCTATTTCTATTTGTTTATCCTTTAACAAAACTTCCCTTTCTGTGGTTAGATTCTCTATAGCGAGGTGGCTCTCCATAGAAAAAATGGAATCTTTCAGCTGGTTTGATTCAAGTAGGAACTGGTGTGCACTTTTGTAATTCCCCGACAATGTATAAGCCTCTGAAAGTCTTTTGGCCAAAAACTGTCTTAGCGATATATCCCCAGTTCTGCTTGTGAGTTCATACCCCTGTAGCATGAATGATACTGCCTTTTCAAGCAATTCAGACCGTGACCCTGAAATGAGTTCAACTTTTGCATTTGAATTCTCATTTTCTTTAGTCAAACTAAGTAAATAACATTGCCCCTGATTGGCCAGGCAATTTGCCACCATGTTATCATCACCTAGTTCTGTGTACATTTTGTTGGCCTTTTGAAGATAATCCAGTGCAGTTCGACATTGGTTTCGATCATTATAAACGATACCGATGTTCATTAAATTTCGGGCAATTCCAGATTGGTTCTGGATAGATTCATACATTTTAACTGCTTGCAAATTAAAATTTATGGCCTTGTCATAGTCCCCCATGGCTTCGTATGCATTTCCGATATTACCCAATTGAATAGCAACCCCTTCCAAATCATTGATTTTACGAAAAATCACAATGGCAAGCGAATCATAATAAATGGCTTTGTTAAAATCTTTTTGTTCACTATAAACTGTGCCTATAGCACCGTATTGGTTTCCAATTCCAAGATCGAATTTCAGTTCCTCAAAATTTTTCAGTGCCAGAAATAAATATTCCAGTGCCTTTGGATAGGCACTTTGATCAAGGTAAACCAGCCCTATATTGCTTTGGGTTTTTGCAATCTGAAATTTGTCTTTGAGTTCTTGATTTACTTTTAGGGCTTCTTTATAAGCATTCAGTGCCTTCTGATATTCAGATAAGGAACATTGATTGTTACCAATATTGTTCAGTGATTTTGCAATACCCTTTTTCCATCGCAAACGTGTTGCAAGCTCAAATGCCTTATTGCCAAAAGAAAGTCCATATTCTGGATCGGTTGCAGTCCATTCATCTGAATATTTGTTAAGCAGGTTGACTTTATTTGTGTCATCAGGCAAACTGGTCCACTTTCTGGCAAGTGAATCAGGATTCCCATTTAAAAATGTAGAGAAAGACAGCCATAGCAGCAAACTGCACAATTTGTGAAACTGAATAAACCTTTCTTTAACCCTTTTGAATTCCATGGCAGGAAACTGTGCAAATTAATAGATATGATAACACAAAAAAATCCCTTCCATAAATGGAAAGGATTTTTGATAAGGTGTGCTTTTTCAGATGAAAAATCATCCAATAGTGCGACGAACCCCGTTAGCCGTATGGCCAGTAGGGCTTTTAATAACTTTGAATTGCACTGCTTGTCCTGGTTGCAAATCACCTTCTTCTGTTGACAATTGGAAAGTAGCAATTACCTCCGGCATGCCGGCTGTAACTCTTACTAGACCCGTTCCAGCAGCTGGATTGACCTGATGTACTACTCCTGATACATTTGGAAATTCTGTTTCTGTAGGCATGATTTTTTATTAGTTTGAACTTACGAAAATAAATACTTCTGTCTAAAAGTGAATCACCAAGGTAAAAATATCATCCAATATTAATCCTATTTTAAAAATGGATTACCTCTTACGTTTTTGAGTTAATTCAGGATTGTGCAAAATTTATACACCATGTGTGGGAAAAACCAACCAATATCCTTACTTTTGCGGCTCCAAAAACAGACTAAAATTTCTGATGGCCAACATAGGTAAAGTATCACAAATCATAGGGCCTGTAGTGGATGTAAGCTTTAACGAGCAAGGCGCCACACTCCCCCAAATTTACAACTCTCTGAGGATTAAACGTGCCAATGCACAAGATTTGGTTCTTGAAGTACAACAACACTTAGGTGAAAATGTAGTGCGCACAGTAGCAATGGATTCTACCGATGGTATTTGCCGCGGCATGGAAGCCGAAGATACCGGAGATGGTATTCGCATGCCAGTGGGCGACAACATTCGTGGCCGCTTGTTAAACGTTGTAGGAGACAGTATTGACGGTATGAGGGCATTGGACAACAGCAATGGCCGCGCCATTCACCAATCGGCTCCAACCTTCGAAAACTTGTCTACCAGCGCAGAACCACTTTACACCGGTATTCAGGTTATCGATTTGCTCGAGCCTTATGCAAAAGGAGGTAAAATTGGATTGTTTGGTGGTGCCGGTGTAGGTAAAACCGTATTGATTATGGAATTGATCAACAACATTGCAAAAGCATACTCTGGTATGTCGGTTTTTGCAGGTGTTGGTGAACGTACCCGTGAAGGAAACGACTTGTTGCGTGAAATGATTGAATCTGGCGTAATTAAATACGGCAAAGAATTCAACAAAAGCATGGAAGAAGGCGGATGGGATTTGAATAAAGTTGATTATGATGAGTTGAGCCAAAGCCAAGCTACATTGGTATTCGGACAAATGAATGAGCCTCCAGGAGCACGTGCGCGTGTTGCATTGTCAGGTTTAACAGTTGCTGAATATTTCCGCGATGGTGATGGTCAAGGTGCGGGTAAAGACATTTTGTTCTTTATCGACAATATCTTCCGTTTTACACAAGCCGGTTCTGAGGTATCTGCATTGCTAGGCCGTATGCCTTCAGCGGTGGGTTACCAGCCAACTTTGGCAACTGAAATGGGTGTGATGCAAGAACGCATTACCTCTACCACCCGTGGTTCAATTACTTCAGTGCAAGCGGTTTATGTACCTGCGGATGACTTAACTGACCCAGCTCCTGCAACTACATTTGCCCACTTGGATGCGACTACAGTATTGAGCCGTAAGATTGCTGAGTTGGGTATTTACCCTGCTGTGGATCCTTTGGATTCTACCAGCCGCATTCTTACCCGCGATATTTTGGGCGATGAGCATTACAACTGCGCACAACGTGTGAAAGAATTGTTGCAACGCTACAAAGAATTGCAAGATATCATTGCAATTTTGGGTATGGATGAATTGAGTGAAGATGATAAATTGGTGGTTCACCGCGCACGCCGTGTTCAACGTTTCTTGTCTCAACCCTTCCATGTAGCTGAGCAGTTTACAGGATTAAAAGGTGTATTGGTTGAAATTAAAGAAACCATCAAAGGTTTCAATATGATTATGGATGGTGAAGTAGACCAATATCCTGAAGCGGCATTTAACTTGGTAGGTACCATTGAAGATGCTGTAGCAAAAGGTGAAAAACTCCTACAAGAAGCCAACGCTTAATTCTAATGAACGTAGAAATATTAACCCCAGATAAAACCTTGTTTACCGGCACAGCTGAAGTTGTAACCTTGCCTGGCACCAATGGAAGCTTCCAAATTTTGGAAAGCCATGCTCCAATGATTGCCAATTTGGGCAAAGGTACCCTAAGCATTAAAACAGCTGGTGCTACCGAATCCTTTGAAGTAAAGGGTGGTTTGGTAGAGGTACTCCAAAACAAAGTTGTTGTTCTGGTATAAATTTAATTAAAGTCCTAAAAAAAAATCCCTCTTGATTCAAGGGGGATTTTTTTTGCGCCTGGCCTACTTCATGCCGCTTTATTTAGAATTCGTCTAAATAAATTTGGATATTTTCAAAAAACATATTACGTTTGTTTAAACGAACAATATCAATTGTTTAACTTTTTGTTTAACAAAATGAAACCCAAACATAAACAAATGAAGTTGAACAATCGAAAAAATAGAATGACCTTTGAATACCGAAAACGATATGAAAAACGATACCATAAATTTTGATGTACAAATGGTAGAAGAAATTCAACCTTTACGCAACTATGCACTTTCTCTCACTCACAACAATGAAGATTCTAATGATTTGGTACAAGAAACGGTATTGAAAGCCTACCGCTACAAGGATAAATTTGAGGAAGGCACCAATTTGCGTGGCTGGTTGTACACCATTTTAAAGAACAGTTTCATTAACAACTACAGACGCGACATGAAACGAAATACGTTTCTCGATTCTACCGACAACACTTATTTCTTAGACATCCCTTCTCACAGAACTGAGAACCAGGCTGAACTGAAATTTATTCGCAAGGATTTGGAAACTGCTGTAGATGCTTTGCCATTAGAACTTCGCATTACCTTTACCATGAATGTTGAAGGTTACAAGTACCATGAAATTGCTGAAGAACTACAAATTCCAATAGGCACAGTAAAAACCCGCATTTTCGTTGCAAAACGCATACTTAGAGAGAAGTTAGCTGTGTATGGCGAAGCTTTTGGCATGAACTCGATGCAAGCTTGATTTGTAGTATCTTGCACCGCTTTGAGCTTGGGCAATGAACTGGACTTACTTTTGGATTGATATAGCGACTATCGCCGGACCATTGGCATTGTCATTCGACAAAAAAGTGGCATTTTTTAAAAACTACAAATTTTTTATTCCTGCAATTCTTATCCCATCCATTCTTTATCTCATTTGGGATATCATTTTCACAAGATTGGACATTTGGGCCTTTAATTCCAGTTATACTTTTGGCAAATTCTTTATAAACCTACCTTGGGAAGAAATTGGTTTCTTTATTTGTATTCCCTACGCCTGTTTATTTATGTACGAATGTCTTAGGGTTTATTTTCCCAATATCTCCGTACCCAGAATTGCCAAATTAGTTGCTTGGCTAGTGGTATTGCTGTGTGCTGTAGCCATTTATTATTACCCAAACCAAATCTACACATCGGTTACTGCAATCTTACTTATGATTACTTTGCTAAACCACCTGTGGGTTACAAAAGGAGATTACCTTACCCATATGTTATTGGCTTGGATTGTTGCCATTGTGCCCATGTATATTGTCAATGGGCTGTTAACAGGTTTGCCCATACTCATTTATAATGATACACAAAACACAGGTATAAGGGTAGGCACAATCCCCATTGAAGACTTCTTCTACAACCTATTGTATATGGTTTGGATGATTTGGATATTTGAAAGGAACCGGCAGAAAAAGTCACATGCCGAAAACGCTAGAGCAAATTAATTTGTACTATCCTTTTGGGGGAAACACAAATTCGTAGTGTTGCTTTGTTCCATGGCTTTCTTTCTTTGTTTTTTACCCCATGGCAGTGGTATGTATTTTTGAGGATATGCTTTAATATCGTTCATCAAACATATGAGTGAAGCATTGGTTTGCACCAGGTTGTTATACAAAGCATCATCAGTGGCCAATTTACCCAAGGTACCCTTACCTGATTTTAAATCACTTGCTACGGCGCTAAGTGCGGCAATAGTTTCTTCTAGGGAATTGGCAATTCGACCCACCTGTATGCTATCCATTTGTTTGGATAAACCGGCAAAACTCTTTAGGCTTTGATCGATGCTTTTTGAATAATTATCTAGGTTGTTTGAAAATTTCGCCAAATTATTGACACTTGTAGCTACACCCGGCCTCATTTCTTCAATGATATTTTTAACATTCATCAAAGTTTGGGTAATTGATGCTACCAAAGCGGGGAGCCTATCGAAGGATTCTTGAACAGATTGTCGGGTAATCAATTTATTCAAATTGCCAATTAACGAATCCACGCCGGCTGCAATGGGGGCTACTTTTTCGTTGACCATACTCATTACATCCCTGTCATATTCAGGCAATAGTGTATCGCCATCTTGTGCCATCTCCTTTCCAGTGCCTAAGCGAAGTTTCAACTTCATTCCACCCAGCAATTCAGATTGTATTTGAACATGCGAGTTTTTGGGAATTGCCAATTCAGAATACACTTCAAGGGTAACCACTATTTTATTAGAGGCCTCATCAAGGCGTATCTTCTGCAATTGACCTACTCGAAAACCATTGTACATAACTGGTGTACTTACAGCGAGACCTTGGGCGCTGTCATACAATACAAAAAACTCGCGGCTGCCTTTGAAAGGGTTATCGCGGCCCACCATATAATTATAACCCAAAATGAGCACAGTAATTGCGAGTGCGGTAACACTGCCAACTTTGGTTTCTTTAGATACTCCTTTTAACACAATAGATTTAGAACTTCAAAATTATGCCAAAAATTGTGAAAGCGCGATAAAAGAAATGAATATTAACCACATCACACAGAAATGTATTTATTATTTGATATAAAACAAAAAGGGCTGCCAAACGGCAGCCCTTTTTGAAACTTTTAAATCAATTTTCTTAGTTGGCTACAACAATTTTGCGTGTGATGCTTTCACCGTTGTTGGTTAAACGAACGATGTAAGTACCACTGCCGTAGTTAGAAAGATCAATCTTAGTGTTGCCGAAGCCACCTTTAAGACCATTCATTTCAGTTACTACTTGACCTGCAATATTGGTTACAACAATATTAAGAGCTTCATTGTTGCTAAGAGTGTAGCCGATAGTTACCTCACCACGAGTTGGGTTCGGGAATATAGATACAGCATCTTCAAGCTTAATGTTCTCAATGCTAGTGTAAGTATTTTGGCAGCCAGGAGCATAATCAACAAATACTGGACGAGAAACCAAAGCAGCTTGGTTGCCACTTGGGTCAGACAATTCGTAGTTGATGTAGTATACACCAGCTTCCCAGATGTTTACGTTGTGGTTCAACACTTTCACCAAAGGCAACAAGCTTGCTGGTGAGTAGTAGTTATCACGGATTACCAATCCAGAGTAAGCCCAGAAAGGAGTACCAACACAAGCGTTTACAGCAGGAGCCAAGATAGATGGAGCCTCACGGTCAACCACTTTTACAGTACGAACTTTAACGGTAGTGTTGCCACTTTCGTCAGTTGCAGTGTAAGTTTCTTTGTAAGTACCAAGAGTATAAGCATCAACTGAACCAGATTTAACCACACTCACTTTATCCAAGCTATAGTAGTTATCGCTAGCAGTTACTTGACGGCTTACATAAGGAGTATTTACATCATGCAAAATGGTATCGTCAGTATTCAATACAATAATAGGAGCAATGTAATCATCTACACGGTAGTTCAATACAAATCCATCTTCATCAGCTTTGTTACCACTTGGGTCAGCAGCGAAGTAAGATATAGGATAAGTAGCTCTAGCGATAGTGTTTACAGGACCGTTGAAACCAGGAGTTTTGGTTACAGGAATAGCACCGTTACAAACATCATCACCATAAATCTCATCAACAAATGTGCTGTTGATTTGAACATTGATAATTGAATTGTTTACAATACGGTTGCCACGCAAGAACAAACCAGGTTTTTTGGTATCTACAACATTTACAACACGGTTTACGCTGCTGGTGTTACCTTGAGCATCGCTGATGGTGTAAGTAAGGGTATAGCTGCCAGTAGCAGAAGAGTTTACACTGCCAGTAGTGATAATAGCAGTAGTAAGGTTACCATCAACTGCATCAGTTGCAACAGCACCTGGATCGGTGAAATTGTCGCATTGTTCAACAGTCATAGGAGTAGTACCATTAAGTGTAATTACAGGAGCAGTTTTGTCCAATACTACAATTACAGTACGACGACGGGTTACGGCTTTGTTGCCAGATGCATCAGATACATTGAACTCATAAGAGTAGATACCTGGTACGGTGCAATCCAAATCAGTAACAACAACAACGTCGTTGGTCAAGTTGCCTTCAGTTGGGTCAGTAGCCATGTAAGAAACACCTGCAACCTCAGCATAGCAGCTATTGGCAGTAGAACCTTTTTCAACACGGATAGTATCAGCACCAGTAAGGGTAATGATAGGAGGCAAATTGTCATTGGCCAAGATAATTCCATAATCTTCAAACTCACCTACGATGTTTACACCACAAGGAGTGTTGCTGAAATTACCATAAGATACACCAACACGCATACGGGTAGCACCTTCGAAGCTGTTTACCAAATCTGGAACAGTGAATGTACCCATAGCATCAGTACCAGCAATGGTACCGCTATTCAATACCAACTCACCAGCATCTACAAAGTCACCATCGATGTTAAAGTCAACCCATACTTTATAGTTAGCAGTGTTGCTATTGGTTTTTCTTGAAACCGCAACATCATAAGATGCACCATAAGTCAAGGTTGGTTTTTTAATGATTTCAGAGTAATCGGTGTATGCAGCCATACCAGCATCGCTTTCGTTATCCAACAAGTTGGTAGCGCCTTTGTTCAACATTACACGGTTAATTCCTACATCACTGCTCAAAAGGTCAACAGGAGGTGTGCAATAGTCAAGCACAACTACATATTTGTTTTTGATCAATTTTTTCTCAGTAGCTACTTGTCCACCTACAGAGTTCCAAGCTTTCAAAGTGAAAGTATAAGCACCACCGGCAGTGAATTTGATTTCAGGGTTACGTGCATTTGCACCACCTGATACCCAAGTATAAGTAAGTGGGAAAATGCTCCACTCAAAAGTATTTGCATAATCAGTAGTAGTAGTCAATTTAACAACTTCACCTACTTTAGGACGCAAGTTGCTTGCAGTATAGTCAAGCGCACCAGCTTTGGTTGGGGTTACAATAGTAATATTGTCGCAGAAAGTATCTGAACCATTACAAGTAGTAGCAGCAACACACACTTCATAAGTTCCATCAGTGGTAAAAGTGTAGTTAAATTCAGGATTAAAGCCCATGTATGGGTTTTGATCTACAATCCACTCATAAGTAACAGCACCTTGTCCATCAACATCACTATCGAACTCTACATCCATGCCGTTAGCAGCAGGATTGTAATCGGTAGTCCATTTAGCAGTTGGAGGCACTGGAGCCAACAAATCACTTTCCCAAGTTGCGATAAAACCAGAGTCGTTGCCAGATCCATCAGACTCGAAAGTGATGTACATCGCGCCGCTGTAAGCTTTCAACACGCCATTTCTGTAAGTACCTTGGTTGGTGCTAGAAATACCACCAGGAGTTAAAAGAATACCAGACTCATCAGAACCATCGTATACACGAAGTTTATCTGCAGAGTTGGCCAATTTCAATGAAGCAAATTTCAAGCGGATTTCTTTAGCACCGCAAGGAAGAATTTTGAAATAATCGATGGTTACTTTACGGTTGTTACCATAATTTCCACCAGGTCCACCATTGTCAAACAAAGTTCCATTTTTGTTGGTACCCAATTTGTTTGGACCCATATAGAACTCAGACGGTGGAGTGCACTCTACATATTTGCTCTTACATACCTTATTAGATGGACCTACGCCATTTTCAGAAGTTAAACACACATCCCATTTGCCTTCTTCATCCATAGTGATGACAGGGTTTTGGGAAGAAAAGTTATAAGCATTACCAGTAGGAGAAGTTACTTCCCAAGCCCATTTCCATGGACCATTGGTTGAAAGATCAAACAATTGTACGTCGAAATAAATTTCAACCAAGTTGCTGCTGGCAATAAAGTCAGCTTTAGGAGCTGCAGTAGGTGCAATAATTTTAACGGTTTTGGTTATTGAGTCTTTAAGTCCACAATAATCCACTACCAATTTCACATCATAGGTATTGGGCGTATTCCACTTAGATTTCGCTTTCGCGCCAATAGCAGAAACTGGAGAACCTGGTCCGGCAGTGCCTGGAGGGTTGAAATTCCACAAATACGTGAAATACGTGTTAGGGTTGGTTGCGTTAAAAGTAACAAAGGCTTTTTCGTAATTTGGCCCAGTAGGAACTGTGAAGTCTGCAGTTGGTGCAGTACCCAATTTAAGGTTTACTTCAAGGTCGAATTGGTTACCATAAGTACTACCACCATTACATCCACCACCGCATGCACCAGTCTTACACATGTAAGATGAATAACTTGATGAGCTACCGCGGAAACGCATACGTGAAGCACCTGCTGTTTTAAAGCAAGGAACTGAGAACGTAGCAGATTTGGGAGTGCTGGTAACGCCAGTTAATGGACCTGACTGAGGATCAACAACGCACTCAGCGCCGCTGAAAGTTTTGTCTTGGTCAGCATCAACCCATACACCAACGTTGGTACTCCAAGAGTAACCATAAGCATCAGTAGTACCTGTTACTGTAACTGTTAATTGTTCGCCAGCCGTAATGTCGAATGGAGAACCGGAATTCAAAACTTGTACTGACGTGTTGTTGCCCATGCTAGCGTAGGAAGCAAGTGTTCCAGCACCATTAGCAACAGTTAAGTCTACAATGTTTCCGGCATACGTTGTGCCGTTTCCCCAACTCGTAGCGCTGCAATACTGCGCGCCGGCCGACCCGGGGAGTAGGCTCAGGATGGCAGCAAAACCGCCCCCTAAGACTTTGATTAAACTTGATGTAATTGATTTTTTCATAGAAACTGATTTAGTAGTTTTTTCAAAAGACGCAAAAAAGTCTAATGGTTGCATAATAAATCAGAAAAAAAAACACCATATAAATTCAACATGACATTTTTATGACAAAACCGCTATTTGTGGCGGCCATAAATTTTGAATCAATTTGAATTAAGTTATTGATAGTCTTCGAATTAGGCAGTATAGCCTTAATTCAGACAATTGTCATACTTCAAGTGGTTATTTTCTTTTTGTTACCGAATCATTTTTTACGGTAGAATCCGAAGATTTATTGCCCTCTTTTGCTTGGTTTTTTGCAGCCGCAGCCTTGTCCAAATCTGCTTTATACGCTTTTACGGCCTTAAACACACCTTTAGCTACTGCTTGTTGGCCCGCATCGGTTTTCAAATAAGACCTGTCGGTAACATTGGTTAAAAATCCGGTTTCCACCAAAACACTGGGCATTGCGGTTTGCCACAACACCAAAAAACCCGCTTGTTTTACACCGCGACTTTTTATTTTTGAAGTGGTAACTGTATTGGTTTCTACCAACTGGCTAAACTTTAGGGATTGTTGTAAAAACGCATTTTGCACCAAA
>JADYZD010000049.1 GCA_020853295.1 Bacteroidia bacterium
AAACGGTTTTTTGCAAAGTCAGTTGACCAGAAGGTTTCCTGCTCATTTGATTGTTTGTATACTTTGTAAACATCTACACGGTTCAGCAAATCCATGCCCGTGAACAATGCAAAGGCTCCTGCAGTTATTAAAAACAAATACAAGGATTGTATCCAGCTTTGTGTTGAAGCCCAATCAACCATTTTTGGAAAGAATGCAAAGATGACTATTGGTATAGCAACCAAAATCATCAATATTGTTAGAATTCTGATGAGTCTTTTCATATCACTGTTATTTTATTTTCGTTATCGGTTAATGGCATATTTTTCAAGTATTCTGTGCGTGATTTTTTCATCATAAATAGGGATATTAAAACACCTATAAAGAATACGCCAAAAATCAGCAAAGACATTGTCATCCATAAATCTACACCATCTACTTTACCTAAAAGTTTGTTAAACATATTTTAATTATTAGCTACTTCTTGTGGTTTAATATCCCTGCCCAATTTGTGCAAGTAAGCAATCAGAGCTACTATTTCTGTACGGTTGGTAGCTTTAATGCCCTTGCCTTTTAGCGTAGCAACAATTCCGGAAGCCTGAGCATCTAAATCTGCCAAAGCCTGGTTTTCGTAGCCTTTTTCATAAGGAACACCTACAGTGCGCATGGCATTAATCTTCTGTTTTAATGTGCTCAAATCCATTTCGTTATCAATATCACATAGCCATGGATAAGAAGGCATAATAGATTGAGGATTCACGTCTCTTGGATTGTTCATGTGGCTCCAATGCCATCCTTCGTCTTTATAAGTATTTGGATTTGATTTTACTCCACCCCTACTCAAATCTGGCCCGGTGCGTTTAGATCCCCATAGGAATGGATGGTCATAAACAAACTCACCTGCTTTAGAATACTCATCATACCTTTCGGTTTCATGAGGGAAAGGACGAACGAGTTGGCTGTGGCAATTGTTGCAACCTTCTCTTATATAAATATCCCTACCCACAAGCTCTAAAGGAGTATAAGGTTTCACATTTTTAATAGTAGGTATGTTGCTCTTCACCACAAATGTTGGCACCATTTGAACAATACCGCCAATGGATACTGCAACTAAGCTGAACAACAACATGGTCATTGGACGAACCTCAATCCATTTATGCCAGTAGCGCTTTCCTTCAGCTGCATGGTCTGCAATTTGTACTTCGGTTTGTTCCTCCGCCATAAATTTACCTGCACCTATTGTTTTCATTAAGTTATAGGCCATTACAATGGCGCCGGTTAGATAAAGCAATCCACCAATTCCTCGAATTATATGTAAAGACCAAATTCTTTCAGTGGTCTGTAAGAAATTATAAGTCAAAGAACCATCGGCGTTAAAATCACTCCACATGCTACCTTGCATTAAGCCAGAAAAATACATAGGTACAGCATAGAAAATAATACCCAATGTGCCAATCCAGAAATGGAAATTGGCCAATTTATTCGAGTGTAATTTGGTTTGGAAAATGCGTGGAATTATGTAGTACAACATGGCAAAGGTTAGGAAGCCGTTCCAGCCCAAAGCACCAACATGAACGTGGGCTACAATCCAGTCAGTAAAATGCGCAATTGCATTTACACTTTTTAAAGACAACAATGGACCTTCCAATGTAGCCATACCGTAGGCAGTAACACCTACTACCATAAATTTAAGCAATACATCATCACGTACTTTATCCCATGCACCTCTTAAAGTAAGCAAGCCATTCAGCATGCCCCCCCAACTTGGGGCTATTAACATAATACTAAAAGCCACCCCCAACTCCTGCGCCCAATCTGGCAAAGAACTATACAATAAATGGTGAGGTCCGGCCCAGATATAAATGAAAATTAATGACCAAAAATGCAATATGGATAATTTGTAGGAATAAATGGGACGATTCGCCATTTTAGGCATGAAATAGTACATCAATCCTAAAAACGGTGTGGTTAAAAAGAATGCCACTGCATTGTGTCCATACCACCATTGAACCAAGGCATCTTGAACACCAGCATATAATGAGTAAGATTTCAAGAAACTTACAGGCATTTCAAACGAGTTTACAATGTGCAGCATGGCAACAGTTACCCAGGTGGCAATGAAAAACCAAATACCCACGTAAATGTGCTTTTCGCGGCGTTTGATTATGGTACCAAACATATTGATACCGAAAACTACCCAAATTAAGGCGATTGCAATGTCTATAGGCCACTCAAGTTCAGCATATTCCTTACTTGTAGTAATACCCAATGGAAGGGTTAAGGCTGCACTTACTATAATTAGTTGCCAACCCCAAAAGTGAATTTTCCCAAGTAAATCACTAAACATTCGTGCTTTTAGCAGCCGTTGTAAGATGTAATACACGCCCATAAAAATTGCATTGCCCACAAAAGCAAAAATGACTGCATTTGTATGTAAAGGCCGAATGCGACCAAAAGTGGTCCAAGGGGTTAGGTTAAGCCGGGGCTCCACCAATTGGAATGCAATAATTACCCCTACTAGCATGCCCACTATGCCCCACAAAATTGTGGCATAAGCAAAATTGCGGACGATGCTGTTGTTGTACGAAAATGATACTTTATTCATAGCTATTAGCTGTTGTTGTTGTTTTATTAGTATTTGGTTTGCTATCCTCAAATAGCATTCTGTGTGCAGGTGTTTCCAAATCGTCTGCTTGCCCGCTGCGCACCCACCAGATAAACAGGCTTAAGAAAAGTGCAGCAAGCGATACAGAGCAAATAATGAGCAATACGATGATGTTCATATTCTGTGTTCCTTTCCAACCATAATTTTGGTTCTGGCCCATGCGTAAAGCATTAAAGCAACTGAGCTGGCCGGCATTAAGATTGCAGCAATTAATGGCGACATTTGCCCAGTAAATGCCAAGGCCAAAGCAATGGCATTGTAAGTTAAACTTACCACAAAAGTTTCCTTAACCACCCTATTTGCCTTACCTGCAATTCGCAAGAAATCAGGCAATTTATGAAAACTGTCTTGTAGCAAAATGGCAGAAGCCTCAGGTGTAAAATTGTTGGTGTTTTCAGATACCACCATACCCACATCTCCTGTTTTTAATGCCCCAGCATCGTTTAGTCCATCTCCCACCATAAGCACATGGCCGGTTTTTTGATATTCTTCAATCACTTTTGCCTTTTCAGCGGGCTTGCATTCAAAAAACACCTGATCAAATACACCTGGAAAAGCATTTTGCATTTTTTGTCCTTCTGCCCAAGTATCACCACTGGCCACTGTAAGTTTTTTGCCCTGATTTTTCAATTGATTGAAAGTGCTCATTAGGCTGTTTCTATATACATCTTGCATGGCAATGGGAATAAGCACTCGGTTGTCTATGGAAAACCAAAGTTCCTTATTCTGCATTAAGGCATTATTAATATTACCAGAAACAAACTCCATGCTTCCCAATTTCAATAGGTGGCTGCCACATACACCTGTAGAGCCCTTGCCAGGAATTTCTTGGAACTGTTCAACGGGCAACAATTCATATCCCTCTAAGGCTGCAGATATAGCCATGCTATATGGGTGCTTGCTTTGTGCAGCCAAGGAAACCAAAAGTCGAATTTCTTTTTCGGTAAATTCCTTAGGAATTATTGCCTTAATTTTATCATTCAGCGTAAGGGTTCCAGTTTTGTCAAACACTACCCCGGAAATTTGACCCATTTGTCCGGCAACTCCTGGCTTGCGCAAAAACAAGCCTTTGGTCGCATAGAAATTGGCCACAATGTTATAGGCAAATGGGGGTGCCAATGCAAGGGCGCAAGGGCAGGCTACCATTAAAACAGCTGTAAACGCAAACCAAGCTTTAGAAGCATCTTTAAACCACCAAAACCCCAGTGCTGCTAATGCAATAAATACTGTGGTAAATATAAAATACTTGCTAATTACTGCTTCAAAATCAACTATTTTTTTGCCATCTGCCGCTTCTTTTTCTCCGCTGTTCCATATTTCATTCAAACGGCTTTGGTCAAATGGGCGAATGACTTCCATTTCAAATTGGGAGCCCATATTTTTTCCTCCACCAAGCAATACTTCACCAGCCACTTTAAATTGTGGAGCACTTTCGCCCGTTGCATATGAGTATTCTACTATTGCTTCAGAGCCCATCAAAATACCATCGGCAGGGATAATTTCGCCATAAACCACACGAACCCTATCGCCCACAACCAAGTCAACTACTTTTTTAGGAACAAGCTTGTTGTTTACTACAGTTCTAGAAACCAAAGGGAAAAACTTGCGAGCTTTTTCACCAAATCTCATGGCATCAAAAGCCCTGTTTTGTAGCCAAGTACCAATAATGAGAAAGAAAATTAAACCCGCCAAACTATCAAAATAACCAGCCCCATTGAAAGTAGAAACTTCATAAATACTGCGCAGCCATAGTGCACCAATTCCCAGAGCCAATGGCACTTTTACGGAAATGGTTTTGTATTTTATCCACTGAAAAAAAGCTTTGAAATAATCTGCAGCACAATAAAAAATAAGGGGCAATGAAAGCACAATGTTGAGTGCATTAAACATTTTGCCAAAAGCCACATCTTTTGCAACATCCAAACCCAAATACTGCGGAAAACTAAACATCATGATGTTTCCAGCACAAAATCCGGCAACACCCAATTTTATAAGAATACTTCTGTTTTCTACGTAGTTGGATTGTTGCG
>JADYZD010000050.1 GCA_020853295.1 Bacteroidia bacterium
CTTATCCCTAATCCCTAATCACATATTCTCATAATCACATATTCTCATAATCACATATTCTCATATTCTCATAATCTCTAACATCTAAATTGTCTTCCCCTTCCCCCTTATCTCTAATCCCTAGTCCCTAATTCCTAATCTCATAATCACATATTCTCACAATCTCTTAATCTCATAATCTTCCCCTTACCCCCTAAACCTTATCCCTTATCCCTTATCCCTAACTTCTAACTTTCTTGCATCCTCCACTTACTTTCACTTATTTTGAAACTTCTTACAATGGAAACAGCAGAATTAACCAATACCAACACCGCAGTGGATTTTTTGCCACTAAATGGTACCGACCATATTGAATTTTTTGTGGGCAATGCCAAGCAAAGCGCCTATTACTACCAAAAAGCTTGGGGTTATAAATTGGTGGCCTATGCCGGACCAGAAACCGGTGTGCGTGATAGGGCCAGCTACGTGTTGCAACAAGGCAAAGTGCGCTTGGTACTTACGGCCAGCATGCACCCCGATACTGAGATTAGCAAGCACAACAACCAACATGGCGACGGGGTAAAATACCTAAGCCTTTGGGTAGATGATGCTACTAAAAGCTTTGAAGAAACCGTAAAACGTGGCGCAAAACCACATACACCTCCCACTCGTATGGAAGATGAAAATGGATGGGTGGTGGTTTCTGCTATTCATACCTATGGTGATACGGTGCACCGCTTTGTAGAACGCCACAGTTACAACGGTCCATTTTTACCCGGTTACAAATCTGTAGAAAATGCCATGGAAGTAGAACCAGTGGGCATTATGCATGTCGACCATTGCGTGGGCAATGTGGAATTGGGTGAAATGAATACTTGGGTAAAGTTCTATGAAGATGTAATGGGCTTTAAACTATTATTGACATTTGACGATAAAGACATCAGTACCGAGTATTCAGCCTTAATGAGTAAAGTGGTAAGCAATGGCAATGGATATGTGAAATTCCCCATTAATGAACCTGCCAATGGCCGCAAAAAGTCACAAATTGAAGAATACATCGAATTTTACCACGGTCCAGGTTGCCAGCACGTTGCATTGGCCACCAATGATATCATCAAAACGGTAAGTGAATTGCGCAAACGCGGTGTGGATTTCCTCTATGTTCCGGAAGTGTATTACCAAGAAGCACAAGAAAGAATCGGTTTAATAGATGAAAATATTGATGACCTGAAACGCTTAAACATTTTGGTAGACCGCGATGAAGAAGGGTATTTGCTACAGATTTTCACCAAACCGGTAGAAGATAGACCGACATTGTTTTATGAAATCATTCAGCGCAAAGGTGCCCAAAGCTTTGGCAAAGGCAATTTTAAAGCCCTGTTTGAAAGTATAGAACGCGAACAAGAGATTCGGGGTAATTTATAATATCCCATCCAGTCTGTTGGGGTTTCTCCACGCAATTCTTATCGTCGCATTTTAAACCTTTTAACGGGTTACTTTTACTTTATACTCCTCAAAATAATAGGAACCATCGCTGTTTCGTATAAAATAGGTAAAGGCGTTAACCTGTCCTGCAATGCCACGTTTCACGTTTAGAATTACGCTATTTGTGGTTATTCCATCTACGGCCAATTTCATCAAACTTAATCGGTAATTGTCGCTTGTTCCCAAACCCCATTCCATGGTAAATCGATCTAGTCCAGTGAAATTCTCTAGATTTAATGGCGTTAAGAAAGAAGGTTCTTGGCCAGAAGTATCAATTTTGCAAAGGGTCCCTATATAAAAGACATATTTACAAGGAATTTCCGTAGTGCTCACTTTGCCGGTACTATCCCAAAGTTCTCTGGTGTATTTGGTGATTTCGTAAATGCCCGAAAAGCGGTTGGTGGCATATTTGTCATTGCGGCATGAGGGCAACAGCATTCCAAACAGCGCCACTATAATTACAATTCTGTTCATCTTCATTCTCCTAAAGTATAATGGTAATGAACACCCAACACAAAACCCCGAAATTCTGTTTTTACACTTGTAGAAGTAACGGAATTGCCAAGGTTTAATGCATTTTTTGCTGCATTGTTGTCAATCCAAATACCCCCTGTACCTTTAATTACGCCTGTATAGTTTCCATAAATGCCCAATGCATGGGACTCATTTCTATATACATATCCTTCCAAGCGTGCAATATAATTCATACCCAGGCCTTTGTAATTGCCGTTCAAGTTGTATTCCTTGCCAAAGCTGCGTTCTCCGTTGTTGTATATTATGTAAGCAGAGAAAACACTTTTAATGGTTTGAAGCCCCAAAGACATCATCAATTTCTTTTTGGCAATGGGAAATGAAGCCAAGGCATTTACATATTGGATTTTGATATCCATAACCCTTTCTGCAATAGGTGAAATTTCTCTGCGTTGCCTGAATCCTCCATAACTGCCTAGTCCTAGCTCCATAATGGTCCACCTAATTCCTAACTCATAACCTGAAAGAAACTTGTAAGGTCTAAAATCACGCTTCAATGTTGTCTTGTTCACCGTATTATAACTTTCAATGAAGGAGTTGAATAATTTGTTTTGAACATTACCCACATGAAGGCCTAATGATAGGTGCACCTTGTCTTGTTCCTCACCAATGAATTCAATTAAACCCTGAGCTTGGATTTTAAAGCACATAGCGAATGATGCAAATGCTATAATTCCTTTTATTGTATTCATTCTCATAGGTACTAGTATTTTTTGCCTTTGGTGAATTTAAAATTGAGTTGGGCTCCGAGGTAACTGGGATTGTATCCACCGAACATTAAAAAACAACGGGTATAATGCAGGTATAGCGTGACTTTGCGGTCCATTTGAAAGTTTACACCCACATCAAATCCGAAATCATAATCACCGTTTCTATCTTCTCTCCATTCGTTCTTCGAGTCTTTAAAGAATAAGGTATGTTTTGTGAAAACACCCATGAGATTCCAACTCTCAATTCCCTTGATTTCGGTTTTGAACTTACCACCAAACGTAAAACTGTTTACCCTGGATTTTCTGCGGTAGCTAGTAATTGCATTGGTGGTTTTATTGGTCCTTTCCATATTAACTGAGTTATGCAGGTTCGACCAATTCATTTGAAAATCGGCCTTGTGCTTGTTTTTTCCACCAGTGGCATAGCCCAATGTGAAACCATGGTGGAATGGCAGCCAGTTATTGGAAAGTGTAATAGCGCCATCTCTGGCCTCATAAAAGTTGTGGTTTTGGTAATAGGCCTGATCAATATACAAGCGGCTCATCCCTGAAGGGAAATAGCCCAAGCCATATCCTATTTGGAACTGTGCTGAAGCCCCATTTAGAAGCATCAGATTTACAGCTATCAAAATACTTAAGTTTCTTAGCATCGGAGGTAGGTAAATCAAAAATAATGGATTGAAATCAATGTTTTATAATGCGTTGATAAATTGTGTAAGTTTCAAACTGCCTTGAAAAGGAAAAAATACCAAATTGAATGGGTTAAGATGTGGTCTCATTAGATATTTTAACTCCTTATAACCTCTGTAGGAATTGGTTTTTCTTGACTTTTGGTAAATAAACCGAATATTATACCGACCTTTGTGCTGTAAAAAATACACAGGCGGCGATTTTCTGTATTTACTATTTTTCGATATTCAATCCGATTATTCACCGCCACCTCTTACATGACATTTCAATCGTTAAACATCATTGAACCGATATTGTCGGCTCTTGATCATGAGGGATATACCAATCCCACACCCATTCAGTCACAAGCTATTCCCCCAATTTTATTGGGAAAAGATCTTTTAGGCTGCGCACAAACCGGTACTGGAAAGACAGCGGCATTTGCCATTCCCGTACTTCAACAACTTTACAACAAGCCGCAAGCACCCAACCAAAAAGCTATAAGGGCACTGGTGCTCACCCCAACACGCGAACTGGCCATACAAATTGATGAGAGCTTTAAAGCCTATGGCAAAAACACCCGAATTCGCACTGCTGTGATTTTTGGAGGTGTTTCCCAACACGGACAAACCAATGCGCTGCGCAATGGTGTAGATATTCTTATCGCCACACCAGGACGCCTTTTGGATCTGATTAACCAAGGTTTTGTAAAACTAGGCCAACTGGAAATTTTGGTATTGGACGAAGCCGACCGCATGCTGGATATGGGTTTTATTCACGACATTAAAAAAGTGATGAAGGTCATTCCTGCCAAGCGCCAAACCTTATTCTTTTCGGCTACCATGCCTAAGGATATAGTGGCCCTTGCCAACAGTATGTTGCACCATCCTGTGAGTGTTAGTGTTACTCCTGTGTCTTCAACAGCCGAAACCATTACCCAATCGCTTTATTATGCTGAAAAGCCCCAAAAACCGGGTTTGTTGATCCATTTGTTGGAAGACAAAACCATAGAAACAGCGCTGGTGTTTACCCGCACCAAACATGGTGCAGATAAAATTGTACGTGTGTTGAACAAAGCCAACATCAAGGCTGAAGCCATCCATGGCAACAAATCACAAAACGCCCGCCAAAAAGCTTTGAGCAATTTTAAAGACAGGATTATTCGGGTTTTGGTAGCAACCGATATTGCTGCCAGAGGTATAGATGTGGACGACCTTAGTCATTTCATCAATTACGATATTCCCAATATTGCTGAAACCTACGTGCACCGCATTGGCCGCACAGGCCGGGCAGGAGCCAATGGAAAAGCCATAAGCATGTGTGATAGCGAAGAAAGGCCTTATATTAAGGACATTCAAAAGCTTATTGGACTTTCTATTCCAGTTGTAAGCAACCATCCTTTTGAAGGAAATGCTCCGGCAA
>JADYZD010000051.1 GCA_020853295.1 Bacteroidia bacterium
CCGTTGCCCAATGTGAGCCATGGCCAGCTTAAATCCCAGCGCTGATGCAGGGTTTCAAACAACAACCAAAATACAATGAGCAGCCACTGGGCCATATTTTCTGAAACGAAACGGCGGCTGAAGCGCAAAAGCAACCACGGAATACTCATGAGCAAACTGTTGCAAATGAGCATGGTTACTGCACCCCAATCTGAACTGTTCCAAACCCACCAAGTGGTTAATATATTCCAAATAAAAAGGGCGAAATAAATTTTGATAAAAAACAACCATCGATTGTTATTTACGCTTCTTTTTTCAAGTTCAAAAAGGGGAATAAACCCGATGAATAAAAATATAAAAATGGAAATGGGAGGCCAAGCCAGCCAGAGTAAAATACCTGGAATAAATAGCAGCAGCCAATTGGGAATTTTATTCAACATCTGTTTTTGTGTCTTTACCTTCGAGCACTACTACAAATTCGCCTCTGGGGGCTTGTTGGGTAAAATGGGATACCAAGCCCGATAAAGAATCTGTAATGGTTTCTTCAAATTTTTTGGTAATTTCCCTACTCACACTTGCCCTGCGTTCAGGACCGCAAAAGAGCAACAATTGTTCTAAAGTTTTGAGCAGTTTGTGAGGGCTTTCATAAAAAACAATTGTTCTGTTTTCAGATGCCATTTCTTGCAAACGTGTTTGTCTTCCTTTTTTTAGGGGTAAAAATCCTTCAAAAACAAAGCGGTGCAAGGCAAAACCACTTTTTAACAATGCGGGAATAAAGGCAGTAGCACCAGGTATCACTTCAACAGCAATGCCGGCTTCAAGGGCTGCGCGAGACAATAGGAATCCAGGATCAGAAATGCCAGGTGTACCTGCATCGCTAACTTGGGCTATGGTGGCACCGTTGAGCAAATCAAGAATTACCCCTTTTAATTTGCCATGTTCATTGTGTTGGTGAAAAGATTCCAAACGGGTGGAAATCTCATAGTGTTTGAACAATACCGAAGTGGTGCGGGTGTCTTCTGCCAATACTTTATCGGCAGCTTTTAATATTTCAATGGCCCTTAGGCTAAAATCACCCAAATTGCCAATAGGTGTGGCTACAAGATATAATTTACCAGCGCCACTCAATTTTTTGAAATAAATATCATTTGGGTAACCACAGGTTTATTTTCTAAATCGCGCAAGCGAAAAACATATACTCCTGGGGCAAATAGTGCTGTACTAACAGCATTTTCGTTTTTGGGTATTTGGATATTGTCCAATACTTTTTTACCCGACATATCAAAAACATCCATGTATAAATTGCGTGGAATATCGGTATTTTTTTGTTCTACAATAACGCGCTGTCCTTGGGCGGCAAACAATTTAATTTCATTATATTCTACCGTATCAAAAATGCGTGCTTTGGTAATAATTTCCCTTTTTATGGGCAAATCAGACCTGAAATTGCTGATGGCAGAACGCATGACCGCAATTTGTTGGTGGGTAAACATGTTTTGACAGACGTGAGAACTGTAATCCATATAATTTTCAATCATATCGGGGTACTGCACATCGCCAGGGTCGGTGCAAGTATTTGCCGAGTAATTGCAATCAAAATTGCTGCGTATGGCTTGGTTGGGGGTATCAAAAATATAATCATCTACGGAACAGCCCACTTGTGCGGCACCGTCTCCCCAAATATGCCTGAGGCCAAGGAAGTGGCCCACTTCGTGTACAGCCACCCTACCACCACGGCTGGTAGCCAATACACCGCCTGTAGCCAAAGGATTGTTTCTGCCCACAATTTTATAGTGAAGTGTTACACCCTGATTGGGGTCTGTAACCCAACTTTGTTGGTCCCAATTTGGGTGTCCATAAGGGGGATAGGCAAAACCCAGCAGTGCATCTTGTCCCAAATAACTCATATCGCATACCCAAATATTGAGGTATTCATTGGGATTCCAAGCATCATTTCCGCCATCAGAAGAATACTTCATGGCGTTTAAATTGTTAGAGTAAAAAGTAGTTTTACTGGTGTACTTGCGCACAATTCCGTTGGTGGGATTGCCTGAAGGATCTGTGCTGGCAAATTGGAATTGGATGCGGGTATCACCTGCCCTGCTTTTAAAAATGCTTCTGGTGAGGCTTGTATCTGCATTTAACCTGCGGTAATCGGCATTCAATACAGCCAATTGGCTGATAATTAAACTGTCGTTGATGTTTTCTGCGGTGGTGTTGTATAAAATATGAAAAACTACAGGAATGGTATAAATGGTATCGTAAGTATAGGTGGTATCCACAATTTTGATTTTGCGGTTGGCCACAGTTTTGGGATGAATGGCATCCAAGTATGCACGGTCGTAACTTTGTCTAAAACCGGGATATTTGTTTTCCAACTCTTTCATCACCAAATCATAGCCACAGGGCTCAGTAGGTGCTACCTGAGAAATTGCGGAGTGAGATACACCAACCAAAACGAGCAGTGCTGCTGTAATTTTTCGAATCATAATCCTTTAAACTCAGGTTTTCTTTTTTCATTAAATGCGGCAACACCTTCTTTATAGTCGCTGCTGCGGCCTGCTATTTCCTGGCACCAAGCTTCATATTGCAGCATGGTATCCAAATCGGAATAAGTGGCTTTGTTCAACATTTTTTTAATCATGCCAATGGCAAGTGTGGGTGCCGCAGCGTAGTAAAGTGCTACTTGATTTACAGTTTGGTCCAGTTCATCCACCGTTACCACCCTATTGATCATTCCCCATTCCAAAGCTTGATGTGCGGTAACTTTAGATGCCATAGTTGCCAGTTCAAATGCCCTTGCAGGACTAACACTTCTGGGCAAGAAATAGCTGCTTCCGCTATCGGGTACCAAACCCACATTTACAAAAACTTCTATTAAAGAGGCATTTTCAGATGCAATAATAAAATCGCAGGCCAAAGCCAAGGAAGCACCTGCACCAGCTGCTACCCCATTTAGGCGGCAAATGATGGGTTTTGGCATTTCTCGCATGCTTTTTATAATGGGGTTATACCGTTTATACAGGCTATCGCTTAGGCTTCTGTTTTTGCTAGCGGCAATTGCTTTTAAATCTTGACCGCTGCAGAAGGCTTTACCTTCGCCTGTGAGCACAACTACCCGAATTTCGGCATCGCGTTTCACCTCTTTAAGGGCATCTTGCAGTTCATAACTTTGTTCATCGTTAAATGCATTAAACACATCGGGCCTGTTGAGGCTGATATAGCCAATGTTATCCTTTTTTTCTAACTTAATACAAGTGTAAGTCATAGGTACAGTATTGCAAATGTAGTAATAAATCCGAGGCCAAAGCCGCTAATAAGTTCAATATGGCTGTGAGCCGACAATCCGCGGCGGGCCATGTAAACAATGGCATTTATGAGCAAAGCCAAGAGAACATAGTAAAAGGGAATCCAGTGCCATAAATGGAGTACAGTTGCAGCGGCCAAAAATCCACTACAGCCAGCCATATGGGCACTTACTTTTTTCCACAATGCATTGATGCAAAACAACAAAACTAGCACCGCCAGAATTCCCACACTCCAGAGCAGGCAATATTCGGTTAAGGAACCCGGCGCTTCAAGAAAATATTGCATGTACAAAGTACCAAGTGCTGCTCCGGCAATGGCAATGGGATAACTGAGGTTGCGTTTTTTTCTATCGTAAATATGCAGGTCTTTCAGCACCCCCATTTTTATCAGGGCCATAATGCCAAGCACAGGGAGCAGCGCATAGCAACAAACCACAACTCCCCAGAAGTCCCAACCCATATGTGTAGTGGAGAACAAAGACAAGGGCAAAGCAAAACCGGCAATGGCCATGGCACCCGGAAAAAAGAGGTAGGTGATAAAAGAATATATGGGGCGCATGGGGCAAATATAGATGTGGGTTTGGATAGATGCACTTGACCCCAAAATCACTTTGCCCACA
>JADYZD010000052.1 GCA_020853295.1 Bacteroidia bacterium
AATTTCGGTGGGTATATCTGTCCTGTTCGATTAATCCTACCTCGTTTTTGAATCTCTTTGTTAATGTCCAGTTCCGGCTGAAGCACAATCATACAGCGTGGTCTTACACGGTCTTTGGCAACTTGTTTGGTTGGAATTGCATGGGCACTTGCTCCGGTAGCACCGGATTGGTTAATCAACAACACATCTGTATTGTTGTTCTGAAAATCAAAAAATTGATCTTCCTTTTTGCGCTGTTTGCGAGGGATCACGGTGCCTTTGCTCCAGGTTTGATTAAATTCAAGTCTGCGTTTTCTGCCTGTAACTTCATCCACCACATAACCTGCATCCTCCAGCTTTTGAATCATGATGTCAATAGGTGAAATGGTTACACCACTGGAGACTGTTTTAATTTTTTGCAGAATATTGTTGTATTCGGCAATGGCAGCGGGTCCAAGTTCTGCCAATGAGAGAGTTTCTACCCTGGTATCTTTGGCACTGGCTCCACGAACGGTATAACGCAAAGTGCCTTCCAGGGCGCGACGAAGTATTTCTGCAAAATCATTGTCCACCTGATCACCGGTGGCAAACTCATTTAAGAAACTCTCCATGGTGTTGCCAAAAGCAATCACTACTTTGTGTCCTGATTTCAATCGGGCAATGGCGCGATCCACCACATCATCCACCTTGATAGCCATGAGCATTTGGTAAATGGTCTGAAAGATCTTGGAGAACATTGGCGTTTTGCCCACTCCCGCACTTTTGTTGTCATTACTTGTTTGTTCCTGGTACTTGGCCAGCTCATCATCAATTTCACCAATGCGCTGCATCACAAAATTGTCCTCAAAGGCGATAATGTCGCGCACCAAGGCAGTAATGGCATCGCATTTGGCGCGGTGCTCATCGCTTTTCTCATTCAGGATGAGGTAGTTTACTTCTACATCCTCATAAGGTCTTTCTCGGCGCACCATTTCGCCATTTTCTGCCAGCTTGCTGGCAATAACTTCTTGAAGTGCGGTACCCCCTTTTTGCAAAATGGAAGTGAACTCTTCGGGATTGGCACCAATTTCTTTCAAGCTGGTTTTGGTAGCATATAACGCCATGTTATCCGGACGTTTTGCATAAGTGGCGCTTAAAAAAATGGCAGCCTGGCAACTTCCTACAACCGATTGAAACCAAGCTCCGGTATCACTTTTCCCACTCACGTTGTGCGCCTCATCCAGGATCATTATGCCGTTTACTTTGCAATGCTTTTCAAGAAAAGTGCGCTTTTCTACTGCCTTTTTCTGCATAAACTGGCTATATGTTGCCACCACAAAATCATATCCCAGTCTCACAATTGGGCTGGTATCTCGAGGTGCATTGTCTCCGGAATAAGCCATGTAATATTCCCATACCTGTTTCTGGTGATCGGGGGTATTTTTGAAAATAACCTTCTTTTCTTCGTCCTTTATTTTACTGTCATTGTTGACAATAAATGGTTTGTAATTGGCACAACCAATGGCCAATAAATCGCGATATAAATCGCTGAATAAATTTTGTTTTTCTGTGATAAAAACCGGAGGTGTAAATTCCGGGAAATCGCGGTTGTTTTCTACAGCCCAGCGAATCATTGCCGCTGCCTGCCTGCCTTTTCCAATACCTGTTTGATCTCCGATAATCATGGCTTGTCCTTTTTTTGCCTTCAGGATGGCCATGGCCACTGCATCAATTTGTTCGGCTGCAAGTGCATCACACAGCGCATCCTTTGTTTTGTAATTCAGCTCACGACGAACGAACTCAACAATATCGCCCAGGGCGTAAAGTGTTTCCTGACTTTTGCGAACTTCGGTATCCATGCTGTCTGGCACGTTTACCTTCAGGGAAAAACAGGATACTGCAACCGGATCGTATGGTCCGGAAAGTCCGGATTTTCTGCGCCGTTTTTTATTGGAATTATTTATTTTGATATTCTTTTTTTTCATATTAATTCACAACAAAAGTTTTAGGATTTATTTTCGGATAACCTTTCATGCGAATGCTTCCAAGAGATTGACCACTATCGCCAAAGCTGTAATAATTATTGGGAGTAATGATGATATGATCTGCCAATTGCAGTCCGATTAATTTCAAGGCTCCACCGATTCTTTTGGTTATTTCAAGATCTGGTTGAGATGGCTTTGGATCGCCTGACGGATGGTTATGGCTAAGTATCACCGAGCTTGCGTTGGATTTTGCTGCGATGGCTAGAATCAAAGCTGGGTCTGCAACTGTGGCATGTTTGCTTCCTTCAGAAACTTTTGCAATTCCCAGTACCTTCATTTTGGTATCCAGTAACATGCAGATCATGCTTTCTTTTAATTCCAGGTGATTTTTATTGTAATGTTCACGTAGAATTCCGGCGGCTTCGCGGCTGCTGGTAACTTGCGGTAAATCATGCAAAGGTCTTTTGTATCTTAGTTCTATTTCAGGAATTTCAGTTGGTCCATCAATTCCTTTTTGATTTCCCAAAGCCAAGGCAGCTTTTGCTTTCAACTTCAATTTCAGGGTAAGTAGGTTCGTGCTTTTTCTATTCATATTTCCAAATATTCTGTCCCAGAGTTCATTAAAAGTGTTCACCTGGTTGTTCTTGCTATCCTTAACAAGCGATGGATATTCTACGTTTCCATTTTGCTGTTTACCATCAATTAAAATAAGGCGTATATCAAACTGGGTTCCTTGCTTTCGATACAGATCCCCATTGATATTGATGATGTCTGCAACCTTATATTTTTTGTACAGATAACCGATAAACTGACGGTTTTTTCCAGCCCGGATTCTGCCTTTTTCATCGTATTCTGTATGACCACCCACAATCAACGCAGCTCTGCCTTCCGGCTTTATTTGATTCAGGGCAATTGCGGCCATTAAATGATCCAGAACTTTCCAATCTTCCCCATCAAAAGACTTGCTTATTTCTAGCTTGTCAAATGGCGGATTGCTGATTACCGCTTTGTACAACCCAATCGAATTTTTAAATTTCTTTGAAATACTGGCATCAATATTTCGCACAGAACTAAAATGTTGATCCTGTAAAATGGCTTTCCTGAATTTGTCAATTTCATTTACATCCACATATTTGGGATTTGCAGCAACGGTTAACAATCCATTCCCGGCGCTGGGTTCAAACGCAAACTCTTCACTGCTTAATTTGTCCAAACCGATCCAGATCCCTGCCGCATAAGAAATGGGAATGGGTGTGCTGTATTGCTGGTAGATGGTACTCCAACTGCTGCGGTGAGTAATACCAGGTTGAATATTGTATAGCTTTACCAAGTTGCGGTATTGGTCTTTACTATCCAATCCACTGCTTTTGCCGGACTCAATGATTTGCCTGGCCGCTTTAAGGGTGGCATATTCTGCCAATTCCTTTGCTTCTGTTTTATCCAGGATCTTGTATTGGCTGGCCAACTTTTCATATACGGTTTTGTTCTGAAACGGGGCAATACCCGTTTGGTAACCTGACATTAATTTGTCCGTTACCGTCTGCACAAAATCAATATGATGCTGGCCTAATTGCATTAAAAATTAATATCGAAATTGATATTTTTCAGCAGTTGTTGTTGACCTTCAATGTATTCTTTGCAAAGCTTTTGCATGCCGGTATTGCTTTTGCCAAAACCAGATTTAGACCGCAGCTCCTGCAATTGTTTGGGGTCATTCAATTCTTCTTTTAATGCCTCTACATTAATGGCTTTTTCTTTGGCAGCATTATTCAAAAATTCCGCGTCGGTAAGCAGAATTTCTTTAAACTGTTCATCGGTCAACTGGCCGAGCATTAAAATGCGTTTGTTTTCATTCATCAATGAAATGCCGATCAGTTCCATTTGGAACTCACTTATTTCGTGGAGGGTGTAGGTGTTTTTCTCCTTGTTGTATGATACTTTCATAGTGCGGTTTTAGTGAAAAGCACCCCTGGTATTCAGGGGCACTTTTGGGATGTTATTTCTTTTTCGTTTTTACAATTCGTCCACCTTTGGAATACTTGAAACCTTTTTTTAACCTGCCGGTGGTGCGGTTGATGGCAGCACTTTTAGTTGTGGTTTTACTAGCAGTGGTTTTGCGCCGGGTTGTTTTCCTTTTTACCGGTTTGCGTTTCACTGTTCTGCGCTTGGCAGGTTTGCGGGTTTTTCTGGCAGTTGTTTTTCTGCGGGTGGTTTTCTTCGCTGAAGATTTTTTTGCTTTGCGTGGTTTGCGTGCCTTTTTGAAGGTTTTGGATACCAACCCTGTGGTTGCTTCCAAAACTGCTCCTCCGGCGATTGCTGCGATTACTGGGATTGGCATATTCTTATTCTCCTTTCAATTGGTTAGCTAAAAATGGTGGTGTGGGAAGAATGGCTATTGTCGCCATCTTTGGCTTCATCTACCAATTCTTCAATGGCTTCAAGAATGCCTTTAATTACGGCCTGAACCAGGATAAAAGTGATTCCTTTTAGTCCGCGTTCTTTACAGATGCGAAAAACTTCTACGGCCAATGCCATGCGGCTTTTGGGTTTGTCTTTTGCAATAATTTCGTTTGCGATTTCTGCGATTTGATCTTTCATATTTGAATTAATTATTTTCGTTTTTATTGTCAATTCCGGAATTGAATTTTTGAATAAATTCTCCCAGTATTTCATACATCCTCTTGCTAACTATGGAAAGTATATCTTTTTCCGGAAGCACTTTTCCAGTGCGGATTGTGTATAGGTTTCCAAAAAAGGATTCTGTTTCGTGGGCAGCAATTAAAATGCAGTAAGTATTGAACAATATCATGCCCTGAACATTGGCAAATTCCATCATTGCCTTCAGCACGATCGGAAT
>JADYZD010000053.1 GCA_020853295.1 Bacteroidia bacterium
CATGCCCAAGGTATAAGGATAGTGGATGGCGAAATTTTGGTTGTTGTCTCTATGAATGGAATACCCAGCATAGGTGCTGTCGAATGCACTGCGGCCCATTCCAAAAAAATCGGTTTGCAAGCCAATCTTGTCTGAAACAGTAGGTACAATGTCGCATTGGGAAACTGTTTTGTCAATTACAGTTCCTGGTTTTCCAGGTTCAAAAATGAGGAGTGGCACCTCCTAGTGGCCAGTTTGGCTGTAGAAATAGGCATCCTTAGAATAGCTGGTATGATCGCCAGTAATTACGAAAATGGTGTTTTTATACCATGCCGTATTTTGTATAGCTGCGAAGTAATTTTTTAGAGAAACATCGGCATACGCCACCGTTTTGTGTATGGGCAAAGTGCCTGCTGGTAAGCTTTTCTCATACTTCTCAGGTATTTTATAAGGGTGATGAGAGGAAAGTGTAAAAACAGAAATGAAAAAGGGCTGGGGCAGTTTTTCGGTCATGTCGGCCACATATTCCAAGTAAGGTTCATCATGCACTCCCCAGGTAAAAATCACATCTTTGGTGCGCCTTTCCGATGGGAATTCATTAAGTCCATAATAATTGGACAGTCCTGTTTGGGCAAAAAATGCCTGAAAACGCATGGTTCCATTTTGTGCTCCATGAAAAAAGGCTGTGGCATATCCTTGTTTTTCAAATGCCCTGTACGCATTTTCGATTTTGTTGGCGGCATAAGCACTATTGATGAATTGGGACTCACCAATGCCCGGGATGCCACAAAAAATGCTGGGTACCATTTCTATACTCCTAACCCCATTGGCAAAACAGAACCTAAAATTCGTACTCAATTTGCTGAGGCTGTCTAGAAAAGGCGTGTAATTTTTGCCATTGAGAAAGCCGGTATAATCCCGACTCAAACTTTCTACAATGAGAAAAACCACGTTTTTTTTCTGGTTTTGGGTTTGGATGCGGTAGTTTCCAAGTACGATTTTTTCAGCTTCGGCATCGGACATAAAGCTGTATTTCAATACCGGTTTTTGACCGATGGTACTGAGAAATTGCAGGGGTGTACTGCTGGCAATGGGCGAAAAACTGGGCGATACAAATTCAGCCGCATCAACAGAACTGAGGGGTTTAATTCTCCAGCCACCGCGTGCTATGGTAAGCCAAACGAAGCCGGTTATGGCAATAAAGAGGATGGATTTCCATTTGGGATACTGTTTGGAATATATATATAAGGAGTGCCCTTTTGAAGGGGTAAGAACATAAACTAGGGCAACACCAATGAGGAACAAAACCCATCCCCACCAATATTCGGCCAAATAGGGGCCAATATGGTTGCCTTCATCACCCAGTAGGGAAAGCAATTCGGTTCCTCTGCGGCGCGCTGTAACCCTAGAGTAGCCGCAGTCTATAGCAGTGAGCAGAATAACGGCGAGGGCTGAAATCACAAAAATGAGCTTGGTGGTTTTGGGACTATTGGCGGAACGGTTTGGGAAGGCGAGCAACCAAATCCAAGAAGGCAAAAAGAACCAACCCAAAACTGGGAGGTCTAAAAACAGTCCAAAACCAAAAGCGGCAAAATATTGCAAAAACGTGCCGGAATCGAGCCAGAAAAAGTTGGAAAAAAGCCAAACTGCGCGACAAATTGTGAGGATAAACAGGGCAAAAAGGGCCTGTTTGACCAAAATCAAAGAAAAAATCGCTTTTGTATGAAGTGTTGGAAGCCGCATAGAATCTAATATACAGGCAATTTTACGCTAACAATTTAACAATGTATCAAAACTACCTCAAAAATTTTCAAAACTGTGTTGATTTTCATGAAAAATAGGTGTAATTTTGCCGTCCTTTTTGGGAAAGATATGCCTACCATACAACAGTTAATTAGAAAAGGCCGGCAGGAAACGGTTTTCAAGAGTAAGTCTCCTGCTCTCGATTCATGTCCGCAAAGACGTGGGGTTTGTACCCGCGTATATACCACTACTCCAAAGAAGCCAAACTCGGCTCTGAGAAAGGTGGCACGTGTTAGATTGACGAACGGAAAAGAGGTGAATGCCTACATACCAGGAGAAGGTCACAACTTGCAGGAGCACAGTATTGTACTGGTTCGCGGCGGCAGGGTAAAAGATTTACCGGGTGTTCGTTATCACATTGTACGTGGTGCATTGGATACGGCTGGTGTAGAAGGTAGGAACCAACGCCGTTCTAAGTATGGTACCAAGAAACCTAAGAAGAAATAATAATTGAGGAATTGAAATAATGAGAAAATCACGTCCAAAGAAACGCTTGCTCCTTCCGGATCCAAAGTTTAACGAAACCCTCGTTACCCGTTTTGTAAATGGCATGATGTACGATGGCAAAAAGTCATTGGCATATAAAATATTTTACGATGCTCTTGAAATCGTAGAAAAGAAAGCAACTGAAGAGCCAGGTTTAGAAACTTGGCGCAAAGCATTGAACAATGTTATGCCTACAGTTGAGGTGAAAGCCCGCCGTGTTGGTGGTTCTACTTTCCAAATTCCAACTGAAGTTCCTGGAGCGCGCAGACTTGCAGTAGGTATTAAATGGATGGTAGGCTATGCCCGCAAACGCAATGAAAAATCTATGGCTGAGAAATTGGCTGGTGAAATTCTTGCAGCTGCCCGTGGTGAAGGTTCTAGTGTGAAGAAAAAAGAAGATGTACACAAAATGGCAGAAGCCAACAAAGCTTTCTCTCATTTTAGGGTTTAAATTATAGAGGTAAGAAATTAAATGTCACGCGACTTAAAATATACAAGAAACATTGGGATTGCAGCCCATATTGATGCTGGTAAAACTACCACCACTGAACGTATCCTTTATTATGCTGGTGTAAACCACAAAATTGGAGAAGTACATGATGGTGCAGCTACAATGGACTGGATGGTGCAGGAGCAAGAGAGGGGTATTACCATTACTTCTGCTGCTACTACTGTAAGTTGGAATTACCCCATGATTGATGGTAAACCAACCCCAGATACCCAAGCTTACCATATCAATATTATCGATACTCCAGGCCACGTGGATTTTACGGTTGAGGTAAACCGTTCTTTGCGTGTATTGGATGGTTTGGTATTCTTGTTTAGTGCGGTTGACGGCGTTGAACCACAATCTGAAACCAACTGGCGCCTTGCCAACAACTACAATGTTGCCCGTATTGGATTTGTAAATAAAATGGACCGTGCTGGTGCCGATTTCTTGAACGTTGTAAAACAAGTTCGTGAAATGTTGGGCAGCAATGCAATTCCATTGCAACTTCCTATTGGCGCTGAAGAAGGCTTTAAAGGTGTTGTGGATTTGATCAACAACCGTGGCATGGTATGGAATGAAAACGATAAAGGAATGACCTACCAGGTAATTCCAATTCCTGCCGACATGGAAGCTGATGCCATTGAGTGGCGCGAGAAATTGCTAGAAGCGGTATCTGAGTATGATGATTCCTTGATGGAAAAATTCTTCGAAGATCCTGCATCTATTACTGAAAGAGAAATTCTAACCGCTTTGCGTAAAGCTACTTTGGACATGAAAATTGTTCCAATGGTATGCGGTTCTAGTTTTAAGAATAAAGGTGTACAAACCATGTTGGACTTGGTAATGGAATTGATGCCAAGCCCTATGGACCGCGAAAGTGTAAAAGGTACCAATCCTGATACTGAAGAAGAAGTATCAAGAAGGCCCGATTACAGCGAACCATTTGCAGCGTTGGCATTCAAAATTGCTACCGACCCTTATGTGGGCCGCCTAGCATTTATGCGTGCATACTCTGGTAAATTGGATGCAGGTTCTTATGTGTTGAATACCCGCAGCGGAAATAAAGAACGTATTTCACGTATTTTCCAAATGCACGCCAATAAGCAAAACCCTATCGAAAGTCTTGGTGCTGGTGATATTGGAGCTGCTGTTGGTTTTAAAGACATCAAAACTGGGGATACACTTTGCGACGAGAAACATCCAATTGTACTTGAAGCAATGAACTTCCCTGATCCAGTTATTGGTTTGGCAATTGAGCCTAAAACCCAAGCGGATAGCGATAAATTGGGCAACGCTTTGGCCAAATTGGCTGAAGAGGATCCTACCTTCCGTGTTCAAACCGATCAAGATACAGGTCAAACCATTATCTCTGGTATGGGTGAGCTTCACTTGGAGGTAATTGTTGACCGTTTGAAACGTGAGTTTAAAGTAGAATGTAACCAAGGTGCGCCTCAGGTTGCATATAAAGAAGCAATTACGAAGAATTATACCCACCGTGAGGTTTACAAAAAACAAACTGGTGGTCGTGGTAAATTCGCAGATATTCAATTTGAGATTGGTCCAGCCGATGAAGATTTCGTAGGCGATGGTCTTCAATTTGTAAACGAAGTTGTGGGTGGTAGCATTCCTCGTGAATTTATCCCTTCAGTTGAAAAAGGATTTAAAGCATCTATGCTTAATGGTGTACTTGCTGGATACCCAATTAGCCGCATGAAAGTGCGTTTGTTTGACGGTTCTTACCACAACGTAGACTCAGATTCATTGTCATTTGAAGTAGCTGCAAAAAGCGGTTACCGCGAAGCGGCAAGAAATTGTGGTCCAGTGTTGTTGGAGCCAATTATGAAATTGGAAGTTGTTTGTCCTGCAGAAGCCACTGGTGAGGTAATGGGTGACCTTAACCGCCGCCGTGGTCAAATGGAAGGAATCGACGAGAGGGCAGGTTCACAAGTAGTGAAAGCAAAAGTTCCTTTGAGTGAAATGTTTGGTTATGTAACATCATTGCGTACCATCACATCTGGTAGGGCAAGTTCTACAATGGAGTTTAGCCATTTTGCAGAATCACCAAAGGCAATTGCAGAAGAAGTATTGAAAAAAGTTAACGGAGTAGCATCAAAATAAAAAATCAATGGTAAGCCAGAAAATTCGCATAAAGCTAAAATCTTTCGATCACAATTTGCTTGATAAATCAGCAGAGAAGATTGTAAAGGCTGTGCGCACAACAGGGGTTGTTGTAAGTGGTCCAGTTCCACTTCCTACACGCAAAAAAATATTCACAGTGTTGCGTTCACCCCACGTAAACAAAAAGGCAAGGGAGCAATTCCAATATTGCACTTACCAGCGCCTAATTGACATTTACAACGGATCTACCAAGACTGTAGATGCACTTATGAAAATAGAATTGCCCAGCGGGGTTGAAGTAGAAATTAAATTGTAAAATCGATGGAAGGCTTGATAGGAAAAAAACTCGGTATGACCAGCATCTTTGATGCCAGCGGCAAAAAAGTAGCTTGTACCGTAATAGAAGCAGGACCATGTGTAGTAACACAGGTAAAAACTGAGTCGAGAGATGGTTACAAAGCCATTCAAATGGCTTGGGGAGATAAAAAGGCAAAGCACACTACAGCGGCAATTACTGGCCACTGTGCAAAAGCCAACACTGGAGCAAAAGCGCATTTCGTTGAGTTTCGCAACCCAGATGAAGCAGAAGCTTCAGCCAAGTTGGGAGACAGCTATGATGTGAGCATTTTTGAATTGGGTCAATACGTAGACGTTATTGGCAAATCAAAAGGTAAAGGCTTTCAGGGTGTTGTTAAACGCCATGGCTTTGGTGGTGTAGGTCAAGCTACCCACGGTCAGCACAACAGGTTGCGTGCACCAGGTTCTATCGGAGCATGTTCATTCCCAGCCCGTGTATTTAAAGGAATCCGCATGGCGGGCCGCACAGGTGGAGATCGTGTAATGGCAGTGAACCTTGAAGTATTGCAAATTGTACCTGAGAAAAACTTATTGGTGGTGAAGGGCAGTATCCCTGGCCATAATGGATCGATAGTAGTAGTAGAACGTTAAGAAAATGAAGCTGAAAGTATTAACCAAAGATGGTGGCGACACCGGCAGAACAGTAACCCTGTCTACCGAAGTGTTTGGTATTGAGCCAAACGACCACGCCATATACCTTGATGTGAAACAGTACATGGCCAACCAGCGCCAAGGTACCCACAAAACCAAGGACCGCACAGAAATTAGCCGCAGTACCCGTAAGGTAATTCGCCAAAAAGGAACCGGCGGAGCCCGTCATGGTAGTTTGAAATCTGGTATTTATGTAGGTGGTGCCCGTATTCACGGTCCACGCCCACGTGATTATTCATTCAAATTGAACAAAAAACTCAAACGTTTGGCCCGTTTATCTGCCCTGTCTTATAAGGCAAAAGGCGATGGAATTGTGGTAATTGAGGATTTTGATATGACCACTCCAAAAACAAATGAATTTGTAGGCATGCTGAAAGCTTTGAACGTAACAGGAAGAAGCCTTTTTGTTACTCCAGAAGTAAGTAAAAATATTTACCTCAGCGGCCGCAATATACCAGGCAACACAGTAATGCGTGCTAGCGATATCAATACCTATGAGGTAATGAAAGCCGGCAAAATGATTATTACTGAAAAAGCCATTTCAACCATTCAGGAAAACGTAGAAAAATGATACTGAAGAAGCCGTTGATTACTGAGAAAATGACCGCCATTATGGAAAAACGCGGGCAGTTTGGTTTTGTAGTAGATAAAAATGCTACTAAAGATGAAATCAAAAAAGCCATCGAAGATTTCTATAAAGTGGAAGTTGCAACAGTAAACACCATGATTGCACGGGGGAAATCTCGCCGTAACAGGCGTACAGGCCAAATCTCCGGATATACCAATGCGTATAAAAAGGCCATCATTACTTTGAAAGAAGGATTTAACATTGACTTTTACGAAAACATCTAATCATGGCAGTAAAAAGATTAAAACCCACAACTCCAGGACAGCGTTTTAGAATCGCCAATTCCTTTACTGAGTTAACTACCGATACCCCAGAAAAGTCACTTTTGGTGCCTATTCACAGAACCGGTGGTAGAAACAATCAGGGCCGTACTACCATGCATTATCGTGGTGGTGGACACAAACGCCGTTACCGTATCATCGATTTCAAAAGAAACAATTTTGGAGTTGCTGGTGAAATTAAAACCGTAGAATACGATCCAAACCGCACCTGCTGGATTAGCTTGGTAGAGTTTGAAGGCGGTGAAAAAAGATACATTATTGCTCCCAATGGAATTAAAGTGGGACAAAAAATCAACCAAGGCAGCGGTTCAACACCTGATGTTGGAAACGCATTGCCCTTGAGTGAAATACCTTTCGGTTCTTTGATTCACAACATTGAATTGCAGCCTGGACAAGGTGGAAAAATCTGCCGCAGTGCAGGTTCTTATGCCCAGCTTCAAGGTAGAGAAGGTTCTTATGCTTCTGTGAAATTGCCTTCTGGCGAGTCTCGCAGGGTTTTGGTAAACTGCATGGCCACTATTGGTTCTGTATCTAACCACGACCACAGCTTGGAGAACAAAGGTAAAGCAGGTCGCAGCCGTTGGTTGGGTATTCGCCCACACAACAGGCCATCAGCAAGGAACCCTGTGGATCACCCAATGGGTGGTGGTGAAGGTCGCAATAAAGGTGGACAACCTAGGTCTAGGAACTTGATTTACTCTCAAGGTCAGAAAACCAGGTCGCCGAAAAAAGCGAGCAACAAAATGATTATTGAAAGAAGAAAAAGTATTAGGAATAAATAATTAGCAGCAGAAAATGACAAGATCGATCAAAAAAGGACCTTTCGTAGATTTTAAACTACAGCGTAAGGTTGACGTGATGAACGAAGCCAACAAGAAATCAGTGATTAAAACCTGGTCTCGCCGCAGTATGATTATTCCTGATATGGTGGGCCACACTTTTGCAGTGCACAACGGTAATAAATTTATTCCTGTATATGTAACTGAAAATATGGTTGGACATAAATTGGGAGAATTTGCACCTACCAGAACTTTTAAAGGCCACTCCAAATAATATTAAAACGAAGCATGGAAGCTAAAGCAATATTGAGAAACTGTCCATTTCCTCCAAGGAAAATGAGATTGTTGGCAGATCAGGTTCGCGGCCAAAAGGTAGAACGCGCACTGAATGTGCTACAATGGAACCAGCGCCAAGCGTATGCCATTTATTTGAGCAAATTAATACGCAGTGCAATTGCAAACTGGAGCCAAAAAAATACCGGCGAAAGAATTGAGGACAGCGATTTGTATGTAAAAACAATTATGGTAGATGGAGCAATCACACTAAAACGTTTGCGCACCGCACCTCAAGGTAGGGGATACCGTCAAGTAAAAAGAAGCAATCACGTAACAGTAGTTATTGACAGCTTGAAGTCTAAAGAATCTAAAAAAGCAGAAGAAACTAAATAATGGGACAAAAAGTAAACCCTATAGGACTGAGATTGGGAATCATCCGTGGCTGGGATTCAAACTGGTACGGCGGAAAGGATTATGGAGACAAACTTCAGGAGGATGATAAAATCCGCAAATACCTGAAAGTGCGTATTCCTAAAGGTGGTATCGCTAAGGTGATGATTGAACGTACCTTGAAGCGCATTACCATTACCATTTTCACCTCACGTCCAGGTATTGTTATCGGTAAAGGTGGTCAGGAAGTAGATACCATTCGTGAAGAAATTAAAAAAATCACAGGTAAAGACATTCAGATCAACATTAACGAAATCAAACGCCCTGAATTGGATGCATACTTGGTAGCTGAAAACGTGGCTCAACAAATTGAGAACCGTTTTTCTTACAAGCGTGCAGTGAAAAATGCGATTCAGAATACCATGAAAATGGGTGCTGAAGGAATTAAAATTCGCATCAGTGGCCGTTTGAACGGTAAAGAGATTGCCCGTTCTGAGATTTATAAAGAAGGACGTACCCCATTGCATACCCTTCGTGCCAATATTGATTATGCGCTTTGCGAAGCACAAACAGTATATGGTAAAATCGGAATTAAAGTTTGGTTGTGCCGCGGAGAAATCTTTGGTAAAGTGGATTTATCTCCACAAACCGAAACCGACAGAAGGCGCGATAATAATGGACCACGCAGGGGTGGTGATGACAGAAGAAATAGCGGCGGAGACCGCGGTGGAAAAGACCGTCGTAAACGCAGAAATTAATTAAGAAAAAAGAGAAATGCTTAGTCCAAAAAGAACCAAATATAGGAAGCAGCAAAAGGGTCGTGTAAAAGGTCTGGCTACAAGAGGTCATTTGATTTCATTCGGTAGCTTTGGCTTGAAAACAATGGAAACACATTGGATCACTGCCCGTCAAATAGAAGCAGCTCGTATCGCCCTTACCCGTTATTTAAAACGTGAAGGTCAGGTATGGATCCGGATTTTCCCAGATAAACCCATTACCAAGAAACCTGCAGAGGTGCGTATGGGTAAAGGTAAAGGTGCACCAGAGTATTGGGTGGCCATTGTAAAACCAGGTACCATCCTTTTCGAAGTTGCCGGTGTGCCATTGGAGATTGCACAGGAAGGTATGCGCCTTGCTGCTCAAAAACTTCCAATTAAAGCAAAATTTGTTGTTAGACCAGATTATTCGGAGGAGGCTTAATATGAAAAGCTCAGAAATTAAAACATTACCAAACAAGGAACTTTCAGAACGCTACAAAGAGGAAAGAATGCGTTACCAAAAAATGAAATTCCAAAACGCTGTGTCTCAAATCGACCAGCCCCACAAACTGAAAGAAACCCGCAAAAACGTGGCCCGTTTGCTCACTGAGTTAAATGAACGTCTCATTGTGGCTGAAACTCAGGCGTATATCACCAAAATGAATGAGGAAATCAACTAATGGAAACCACTCGTAACGCAAGAAAAGAAATCATAGGTACTGTTACCAGTTCTAAAATGGACAAAACAGTGGTAGTATCGGTTGTTCGTAAAATGAAACACCCCAAATATGGTAAGTATTTCAAAAGAACAAAGAAGTATACTGCACATGATGAAAAAAATGAGTGTGGTGAAAACGATATCGTTCGCATCATGGAAACCCGCCCTTTGAGCAAAACCAAAAGGTGGAGATTGGTTGAAGTAGTAGAAAAAGCTAAATAAACAATGGTACAACAAGAATCTAGGCTAAAAGTAGCAGACAACAGTGGAGCACGTGAGGTGCTTTGCATCAGGGTACTCGGTGGTTCAGGCCGTCGTTATGCCAGTGTTGGCGATAAAATAGTAGTGAGTGTAAAAGATGCAATGCCAGGTAGCGCCATTAAAAAAGGTGCTGTAAGCAAAGCTGTGGTAGTGCGCGTGAAAAAAGAAGTACGCCGCCCCGATGGATCTTACATCCGCTTTGATGAAAACAGTTGTGTGTTGCTTAACGCATCCGATGAGCCAAGAGGTACCCGTATTTTCGGCCCTGTGGCAAGAGAGTTGCGCGACAAACAATTCATGAAGATTGTATCACTAGCTCCAGAAGTATTGTAATATGACAACGAAAAAAGAAGCAAAAGTGAAATTGCACGTAAAAAAAGGCGATCAAGTAAAAGTACTCAGCGGTAACGACAAAGGTAAAACCGGTAAAGTGCTTAAAGTGATCCCTGCAGATAACAGAGCCCTAGTTGAAGGGGTGAATCTGGTAACCAAGCACTTTAAACCAAGTGCCCAAAATACCAGTGGCCGTATCGACAAAATTGAGGCTCCGATTCATGTATCAAACCTTATGGTGGTAGTTGGTGGAACCCCAACCCGCATAGGCAGAAAAGTAAATGCCGATGGCAAATTACAACGCGTTGCGAAACGCACAGGAGATTTTATTAAATAAAAAGAACAAAGAAGATGAGCTACGTACCAAGGCTTAAAACCAAATATACAGAAGAAATTGTACCTGAAATGATGAAAAAATTCGGGTATAAAAATGTAATGGAAATGCCCGTGATTTTGAAAGTATGCCTAAACCAAGGTGTGGGTGCAGCAGTAAACGATAAAAAAATTGTTGATGCAGCAGTAGATGAAATGACCCGCATTTCTGGCCAAAAAGCACAAGCTACTTTCTCTAGAAAGGCGATTTCTAACTTTAAACTTCGTGAAAATATGCCTATCGGCGCAAGGGTAACCCTTCGTAAAGAACGCATGTACGATTTCCTAGATAGGTTGATCAGCATTTCCTTACCCCGTGTTCGTGATTTTCAAGGACTCAATGTAAAAGGATTTGATGGCCGTGGTAACTTTACCATGGGTATCACTGAGCAAATCATTTTCCCAGAAATCGATATCGATAAGTTGAACCGCATTTCAGGAATGGATATCACAATTGTAACTTCAGCAAAAACAGACGAAGAGTGTTTGGCATTGTTGAAAATGTTTGGTTTTCCCTTTAAAAGCAATTAAAAATAAATGGCAAAAGAATCAATGAAAGCCAGGCAACGTAAGCGTGAAGCTATGGTTGCAAGATATGCTGAAAAAAGAGCCCAGCTAAAGGCCGACGGTAATTATGAAGCACTACAGCGTATTCCTCGCAATGCATCTCCGGTGCGTTTGCGCAACCGCTGCAAGCTTACAGGCCGTCCACGTGGATATATGAGAACATTTGGAATCTGCAGAAACCAATTCCGCCAGCTTGCAAGTGATGGTAAAATCCCAGGTGTAACAAAATCCAGTTGGTAATTAAAATTAAACAAAAGAAATGACTGATCCAATAGCCGATTTCCTAACCAGAATCCGCAATGCAGCGAAAGCTCAACACCGTGTTGTTGAGATTCCCGCGAATAATCTTAAAAAAGAGATTACCCGCGTACTTTACGAGAAAGGATATATCCTAAAATACAAATTTGAAGACACTGCCAATGGCCAAGGTGTGATTAAAATTGCGTTGAAATACAATTCCTCTACCAGAGAAAGCGCTTTCCGCGATTTAACCCGCATTAGCTCACCAGGTCTTCGCCGCTATACCGGTGCCGATCGTTTACCTCGTGTACTCAACGGTTTGGGTGTAGCCATTATCAGTACCTCTAAAGGTGTAATGACCGATAAAGAAGCACGCCAATTAGGTATTGGTGGTGAGGTACTTTGTTATGTATCATAAAAAATAAAAAGAAAAAAATGTCACGCGTAGGAAAAGCACCCATTGAAATCCCAAAAGGCGTTACCATTACCGTTACCAACGGTGTAGTAACTGCTAAGGGTCCAAAAGGAGAAGTGTCGCAAGTCATTAGCCCAGATATGGAAATATCTCAGGAAGATGGCGTGTTGACAGTCAATCGCCCAAGCGACAGTAAACAGCATAAAGCCATTCATGGCCTTACACGCGCTTTAGTTAACAACATGGTAATTGGTGTTAGCGAAGGCCATAAAGTAAGCCAAGAATTGGTAGGTGTGGGTTACAAAGTCTCTAACCAAGGGCACTTACTAGACTTCACACTTGGATTTTCACACAGAATTATGTTTGAAATCCCATCAGAAATTAAACTTACCACGGAAACGGTTAAGGGTAAAAACCCAACCATTTACATGGAATGTACAGACAAACAATTGTTAGGACAGATTGCTGCAAAAATTCGTTCTTTCCGCAAACCAGAGCCATACAAAGGCAAAGGTATTCGCTTCACTGGTGAAGTATTGCGTAAAAAAGCAGGTAAGTCAGCATCTAAATAAGATAAGAGGAAATGGCAAAAACTAAATTAGCAAGAAGAACCAAAATCCGTAAAGGAATTCGTGGTAAATTGTCTGGCAGCACAAGCAGACCCCGTTTGAGTGTGTTTCGCAGCAATAAAGATATCTACGCCCAAATCATTGATGACAGCAATGGCGTAACCATTTGTGCAGCTTCTTCCCGTGATAAGGAATTGGCTTCTAGCAAAGATACCAAAGTGGTTATGGCTGCGGTAGTAGGTAAAAAATTGGCCGAAAAGGCTGTTGCTGCTGGCATTACAGCAGTTGTGTTTGACCGCGGAGGATACCTCTACCACGGCAGGGTTAAATCCCTAGCCGAAGGTGCTAGAGAGGGAGGCCTTCAATTTTAATAAAGAATCAAATGTCTAATTTCAACAATAAGAGAATCAGACCCGGGGAAATTACCCTCGCAGAAAAGGTAGTAGCCATCAACCGTGTGGCTAAAGTTACCAAAGGTGGTCGTACATTTAGCTTCACCGCACTAGTAGTAGTGGGTGATGCAAAAGGTGTAGTAGGCCATGGCCTTGGTAAATCCAATGAGGTAATTGATGCCATTAATAAAGGAATTGAGGATGCTAAAAAGAACCTTATTAAAGTTCCTGTAATCAATGGTACCGTACCCCATGAACAAATTGGAAAATTTGGTGGTGGCAATATCTTTCTAAAACCTGCAGCTCATGGTACTGGTGTTATCGCCGGTGGTGCAATGCGTGCAGTTCTTGAAAGTGCCGGCATTACCGATGTATTGGCCAAATCTAAAGGTTCGTCTAACCCCCATAACGTGGTTAAAGCTACATTCGATGCGCTAATTAAAATGCGCGATCCTTATGCAGTATCTCAACAACGCGGTGTGGATTTAAAGAAAGTTTTTAACGGATAAGTTATGGCAAAAGTTAAAATAACACAGGTTAAAAGCGGAATTGGCCGCCCAAAAAATCAAAAAGCAACTTTGGAAGCTCTTGGTTTAAGGAAAATGAACGCTTCACGCGTGGTTGAATTAAACCCCGTTTCTGAAGGTATGATAAGGACAGTGAACCATTTATTAAAAGTAGAAAATCTAGATTAACATGGACTTGAGTAACTTGAAACCGGCTAAAGGCTCGGTGAAACAAAGAAAAAGAATTGGACGTGGACAAGGCTCCGGCAGAGGAGGTACTTCTACGAAAGGTCATAAAGGTGCACAGTCTCGCACAGGTTATAGCCGTAAAATCGGTTTTGAAGGTGGTCAAATGCCACTTCAGCGCCGTATTCCTAAAGGTGGATTTAAAAACATCAACCGTGTGGAATATGCGTCTGTTAACCTTGATGTGATTCAAGCCTTGGCCGATACTTTAAAAGTAACTGTAATCGATCATGCTACTTTGGTGAAGAAAAACCTTGTTGGCAAAAGAGAATTGGTGAAAGTACTAGGACGTGGTGAAATCAAATCATCGGTTGAAGTACATGCCCATAAATTCAGTGAAACTGCGAAAAAAGCAATTGAAAGTGCCGGAGGATCGGCAAACCTGATCTCCTAAACGAATGAAAAAGCTCCTCGATAAATTAAAGAATATCTGGTCCATCGAAGAATTGAGGAGAAGAATAATTTATACAATTATTCTTCTCGTCGTTTACCGTCTCGGTTCTTTCGTTATCCTTCCAGGTATCGATAGCGAACTGCTAGAAGGACTAAACCGTCAAACCAAAAATAACATTCTTGGATTGATCAATACCTTTGCAGGTGGTGCTTTTGCCCGCGGTGCTATTTTTGCGTTGGGTATTATGCCTTATATCTCCGCATCTATTTTTATGCAATTGGTGTCGATAGCAATTCCTGCTTTCCAACGCTTGCAAAAAGAAGGTGATGAAGGACGTCGTAAAATCAACCAATACACCCGTATTCTTACCATTGCCTTCACAGCTGTTCAGGCATTTGGCTATTTGAATAACATTGTAGGGAACAATGGTAACTACCAAGCCCTGCTGTTTAATTTTAGGCCCGATATCCTCAGCGAATCCATGTTCATGATTACCAACGTAATTTTACTTACTGCGGGTACCATGTTTACCATGTGGATGGGAGAGAGAATTACAGATCGCGGTTTGGGTAACGGTATATCTCTACTTATCATGGTAGGAATTATTGCCCGCCTCCCAGCAGCTTTGATTTCTGAATTTGCTTTCAAAGGCCAAGGTGGTGGATTTATTTTGTTCCTTGTAGAGATTGTAATTTGGTTCCTAGTGGTGTTGGGCGTAATTATGCTTACCCAAGGTACCCGGAAAATTACCATTAACTATGCCAAACGTGTAGTAGGTAACCGCCAGTATGGTGGGGTGCGTCAGTACTTGCCTATTAAAATACTTGCAGCAGGTGTAATGCCTATCATTTTTGCACAAGCAATTATGTTCTTGCCGGCAACCATTAGCAGTTTCTATGCTGGTGATACCCCTGCATTTTTGCAAAGTATTATGAATCCAAACGGCATGTGGCACAACATTATTTTGGTGTTCCTCATCGTGGTATTCACCTATTTCTACACTGCCATCATTTTCAACCCGGTTCAAATGGCCGATGATATGAAACGCAACAACGGTTTTATCCCTGGTATTAAGCCGGGTAAACAAACTGCTAATTTTATAGATGACGTAATCAGTAAGATTACATTACCCGGTGCGGTATTTATAAGTGCGGTGGCAGTATTGCCTGTTTTGGCAACATCACTTGGTGTAAACCAAGAGTTCAGCCAATTCTTCGGAGGAACCAGTTTGTTGATTTTAGTAGGGGTGGTTTTAGATACCTTACAACAAATCGACAGTCATTTATTGATGCGCAAATACGACGGATTAATGAGTGGTGGCGGGAAGTTGAAGGGCAGAATGACAAACGCATATTCACAGGTTGATAATTAAGAAAAAAAGAACTAATTTTGCAGCCCTTTTAAAATGTCGAAACAAGATGCAATAAAACAAGATGGTATAATCAAGGAGGCCTTGTCGAACGCAATGTTTCGGGTAACCCTTGAGAATGGCCATGAAATCATTGCAACAATTTCGGGCAAAATGAGAATGCATTACATCAGGATACTGCCTGGTGACAAAGTTCAGGTGGAGATATCTCCATATGATTTGAGTCGCGGTCGCATATCCTACAGATATAAGTAAAAAGAAATGAAAGTAAGAACTTCAGTTAAAAAGCGCAGTGTTGACTGCAAAATCGTACGCCGCAAAGGAAAGGTGTATGTGATTAACAAGAAAAATCCAAAATACAAGCAAAGACAAGGATAAGACATGGCAAGGATAGCAGGTATCGACTTACCAAAGAACAAACGCGGTGTTGTAGGGTTAACCTACATTTACGGAATTGGCCAAAGCAGAGCAGCGGCTATTTTGGATGCATCGGGCATTGATCAAAGCAAAAAAGTAAATGACTGGGATGATGATGAATTGTCAAAAATTCGTACCTACATTACTGAAACCTTCAAAACTGAAGGTGAATTGCGCAGTGAAACCCAATTGAACATCAAGCGATTGATGGACATTGGATGTTATCGCGGTCAACGCCATAGAAAAGGACTTCCAGTTCGTGGACAACGCACAAGCACAAACGCAAGAACCCGTAAAGGAAAGCGTAAAACAGTTGCAGGTAAGAAAAAAGCTACCAAATAATCATTAGAGATTAAAGAAAATGGCGAACCAGAAAAAGGTAACAAAGAAAAAAGTTAAAGTAGACCCACAAGGTCAAGTGCACATTCGTGCCACTTTCAATAACATTATTGTGAGTGTAACCAATGTAGAAGGACAAGTAATTTCTTGGTCTTCTGCCGGTAAAATGGGCTTTAGGGGTTCTAAAAAGAACACTCCTTATGCAGCTCAAATGGCTTCTTTAGATTGTGCAAAAGTGGCATTTGATGCCGGCTTGCGCAAAGTAGAAGTATTTGTAAAAGGCCCAGGTGGAGGGCGCGATAGCGCTATCAGAAACCTTCAAACTGTTGGTTTGGAAGTGGTTTCTATCACAGATATTACCCCATTGCCACACAATGGATGCCGTCCACCAAAACGCCGTAGGGTTTAATTAATTTTAGAAAGAAAAAGAAATGGCAAGATATACAGGCCCCAAATCCAAAGTTGCACGTCGTTTTCGCGAACCTATTTTCGGTCGCGATAAAGCTTTGGAAAAAAAGAATTACGGTCCGGGTATTCACGGCAATTCACGCCGTAAACCCAAACAATCTGAATACGCAATTCAATTGTCTGAAAAACAAAAGGCAAAGTACACTTACGGATTGTTGGAACGTCAGTTTAGAAATACCTTCAAAAAAGCCGCTGCTAAAAAGGGAATTACTGGTGAAAACCTTTTGAAATTCTTGGAAGCACGTTTGGACAACACTGTGTTCCGTTTGGGTATTGCCCCAACACGCCGCGCAGCCCGTCAGTTGGTATCTCACAAACATGTTACCGTTAACGGTGAAGTGGTAAACATTCCTAGCTACTCTTTACGTCCAGGCGATGTAATTGCAGTAAGGGAAAAAAGCAAGTCACTTGAAGCCATTACCAGCAGCGTAAGCAGCGTGCGTAAAAGGTTCAATTGGCTGGATTGGGACGGAACCAATTTTTCAGGCACTTTCCTCACTTTCCCAGAAAGAGATGAAATTCCAGAAAACATTAAAGAACAACTGATCGTCGAGTTGTACAGTAAATAATTTTAAAAACAATAAAAAAATAATGGGCGTTATACCGTTTCAAAAACCAAATAAAGTGGTAATGAACAAAGCCACAGATTTTCATGGTGTGTTTGAATTCTCACCATTGGAAAAAGGCTATGGAGTTACTATAGGAAACTCAATGAGGCGTATCTTGCTTTCTTCTCTCGAGGGTTATGCCATAACCTCAGTGAAGATTCAAGGTGTGGATCATGAGTTTAGCACCATTAAAGGTGTGGTAGAAGATGTAGTAGAAATTGTGTTGAATTTGAAACAAGTGCGTTTTAAAGCCAATACCTCTACCGAAGATTCAGAAAAGATTTACATCTCTATCAAAGGCAAAGATCAATTCCTTGCTGGTGATATTGGTCGTTATACCAATGCATTTCAGGTGTTAAACCCTGAGCAAGTGATTTGTAATATTGAACCCACTGTTAACCTTGAGCTTGAATTGACCATTTCTAAAGGTCGTGGTTATGTTCCTGCTGAAGAAAACAAAGTAAAAGATGCTCCTATCGGTCTTATCGCTATCGATTCTATTTACACCCCTATCCGCAACGTGAAATATACCGTTGAAGATTTCCGTGTAGAACAAAGAACTGACTACGAGAAACTGGTAATGGAAGTTTCTACCGATGGATCTATCCACCCGGAAGAAGCTTTGAAAGAAGCTGCCAAAATATTGATTCAGCATTTTGTATTGTTCAGCGATGAAAACATTATGCCTGAGTCTAAAGCAAGCAAAGCTGTTGAAGAAGTGGATGAAGGATTCTTGCAAATGCGCAAAATCTTGAAAACACCTTTGGCTGATTTGGATTTGTCTGTTAGGGCTTACAATTGCTTGAAAGCAGCTGAAATTAGAACATTGGGCGAATTGGTAAATTACCAAATCGATGACCTTCTTAAATTCAGAAACTTCGGTAAGAAATCTCTTAGCGAATTGGAAGAATTTGTTCGCGATAAAGGCCTCCATTTCGGAATGGATGTGGCTAAGTACAATTTGACTGAAGATTAATTGAAATGAGACACGGAAAAAAAGTTAATCATTTGGGCCGTAAAGCCCCACACCGCAAGGCCCTTATGGCCAATATGGCTTCTTCTTTGATTATGCATAAGAAGATTACCACTACTGTTGCCAAAGCAAAAGCATTGCGCGTATACGTAGAGCCTTTGATTACCAAAAGTAAAGACAGCTCTACCCATAGCCAAAGAACGGTATTTGCTTACCTTAAAGACAAACATGCTGTAAACGAATTGTTTACCGTTGTTGGTGAAAAAGTAGCAAGCCGCCCAGGTGGATATACCCGCATTCTTAAACTCGGCAATAGGGCTGGTGATAATGCAGATATGGCCATGATTGAATTGGTGGATTTTAACGACTACTTCAGTGGATTTGGTGCCGATAAAGCTGCAAACAGCAAACGTACCCGCCGTGGTCGTTCAAAAGCTGGTGCTGAAGCTAAAGTGGAAAACAAAACCGCTGCTCCTGTTGCAACTCCTGTTGCAGAAGCTGTTGTGGTTGATGAAACTCCAGTTGCTGAGGTTGTGGCAGAAGTTGAAACAGCTGAGGTTGTTGAAACTGTGGCTGCTGTTGAAGAAGTTACTGAAACTCCAGCGGCTGAAGAGCCTGCTGCTGATGCAGAAGAGAAGTCTGAAGACAAGTCTGAAGACGCTTAATTCTAAAAACATATTTAACCATAAAAAAAGCGCCATTGGCGCTTTTTTTATGCATTTAAATCAGGCTTTCCAATTGTTGAAGGGGCACAACTCCGCTTTGTCGCCAAAGCAATTTGCCGCCCTTAAATAACAATAGGGTAGGTACTCCTGATATTTTGTATTTTCCACTCAATTCAGGGTACTTGTCTACATCAATCTTTACAATCCTCACATCTTCACCTTTGCGGTCTTTTAATTGCTTTAAAATGGGCGCCATGGTCTTGCAAGGGCCACACCATTCCGCATAGAAATCCACCAAAACAGGGGTTTCAGATTTGAGTATCTCGTTTACAGTCATTTTTGTTTGTACTTTCTGAGGTTTTGCCAGCTACCCCCATTTTCTACTTGGGCAAAGCCTTGCTTTCTCAATAGATTCTTGGCAGCTGCACTGCGCATTCCAGAAGCACAGCAGGTAATGATGGCCTTTTCCTTCTTAAGTTTGCCAATGCTGCTTCCCAATTGGTCTAAAGGAATGTTTACCGCACCGGCTATATGGCCTTGTTGGAACTCTCCTTTGGTGCGTACATCCAAAATTACAGCCCCGTTTTGAATCCATGCGCCCAGGTCAACCTTTTCTCTTTTTCCGAATAATGATGATAAGAGTCCCATTTTAGTTGTTCATTAAATAGTTTACGTCAAACCAAGAACCGCCATTGTACACGCTGCCAAGGCCTTGGCTCTTTAAAAACATTTCAGCCTGCCCACTTCTGTTGCCCGATGCGCAGCACAGTATTAAAGCACCACCCATAGCTTTTAGTTCTTCGGTTTTGTCTGGTATTTCGTTTAATGGAATGTTGATGGAACCGCTTACATGCCCGCCGCTAAACTCTGCTGGTGTGCGAACATCAATTACTTTGGTCCTGGAATCGGATGCAATTTCTTTTAAGTTCATTTATTTAAATTGAACTGCAAAGTTGGATGTAAGTTTTGAAAAAGTTGGAGACTATTGTCACACGGTTGCTTCGCGCAATTCGATTTTGTTTCTGCCCAGTTTTAGTACCCCTTTGTTCTCCAAGGTTTTTAGCAATCTGGAAACTACCACACGGTTGGTAGAAAGGTCATCAGCCAGATGCTGGTGGGTAATAGAAACAATTTTACCGCCAGAAATGGCCCTTCGCTGGCGCAGGTATTTCAACACTCGGGTTTCTAATTTTTCGGCATTTGCACTTTTTAGTGAACCCAATAAATCATCAAAACGTTGGTGGTAGGAGTGGAGGATAAACTCAATCCATTCAGGATATTCCTTAAACCATTCTTTTGCTTTGTCAATTGGAATAAACATGATTTCCGCTTCTTCCTGCACCATGGCAGTAAGGGTGCATTCCTTTTCAAATAACACATTCACAATGGAAACCACACAGGTTTCATTGGCCTGCACATAATACAAATGGGTGTATGCCCCTTTATCGTCTGATTGCGAAACTTTTAATACTCCAGAAAGGACGATGGGAATGGAACTTAGCTCCTTGCCCCAAATTTTAGATCCTTTGGGATAGGTGCCAGTAATGCTGTGAGATTGAATCTCCTGCATAAGGGCTTTGTTTTTCTTTAAACTTTCCATTGTGGAGCTAAGGATGTTCTTTGATAGCTATCGGTTTTGATATCCGACCAATTGAAATTACAAATTAACTTTTGGTTGCAGCCAATTTGCCGTTTTCCCATTTCAAAACATTGGTAATGACTACCATGTTCTTCTTTTGTTCTATAGTAGCCACCCTTCTGCCGCCGTTGTAGCGGAATTCAGTCCAGGTTTCTACAATTTCTTTAACCCCATCATTATCGGTATCAACTACTTGAACCTGAAGGGTATTGTAAAGCATTTCGTTGCGGTCTAAATGTTTGCGACGGGCTATTTTATGGTTGCTCCAGCAATCTTTGGTTTCAGCTGAATAAATAAAACCGTTGTTCTTAAAGCTGTAAATCTTATAAGAAACGGTTTGTGCATTTTCATTGCTGGTTTTGTTTACCATGCTCACCTCCATTAGTCCATCACCATCAATATCCACCAAAGAATTTTGATAAGCGATATCACCGCGCATGGTGCTAAGAGTGCTCCAAGATTGGTCAGCATTGCGTTCTACAAGCATCCACACATTGGTTTCCCAGCCCAAATCTTTGCCATTTTTGGCAGAAGCAGGCACAGTAACAATATACTGTGTGTTTTCTGTAGATGTAAAATGGCCTTTTACAAAAATAAGTTGTGATTGATCTAAGGCATTGATGTTCAAATCCAAAACCTCACCCAAGTTTTCACCTGAGGTGTTGCTGGTGCTAAACACTTTCTGAACTTCAGACTTCACCCAGTCAAACGCAGGTACTGCGGCTGAATTGTTTTTTTTGCTGCCAGCTTCCGGAGAAGTTTCCCCTGCTATTGCCACTAAGGCATACACAGAGAAAATGCAGCTGAGTAGTTGCTTTTTCATTGTCAATGGAGGGATTTGACAGATTCAAACTAAAGCAAGAAATGTGGAAATCTTTTTAATAGTTCACAAAACTAGGTTTTCGTTTTATGAATTCATTTTTTTGGTTAACAACACTTTCTTTTTTTTTGTAATAAATGTTGCTTAAGCAGATAGTTATGGCAATGTCCAGTATGTTTTTGTAGTGCTATTGAACTGTTGGCTGCCATAAACAATGGTCAGTTTAAATTGCTGCCAACTTTCCTCTTCTGCCAACTCTGTAAAGGTAACTACAGATGTTCGTATAGGGTTTATATTCCAGTCAGTAATAAAATCTGAAATACGCTGTCCGTTAATGTTCACTATACTGTTCAATGATTGGCCTGCAAGCCAATTGTTATTGTATTTGTTTACTGTTTCAATTGTGATAGATACAATTTTGTCTTTACTGCCCGATTCACCCGGACCTACACAATCACAAGCATTTGCAGCTGGAATGAAACTAAAGCCTGTATGGGGATTCGAATTTCTGCTATAGTAACTAAATTGATACTCTAGGGCGAAGCTCAAGTTGCTCAATTTTATTTTTGCCGAATCGGATATGGGAGTTAAAACCGGTGTGGGTTTGGATTCTAAGGAATATACAGTTAATGCTGCCCGTTCGATTTTTAGGTATTTACCAGTATCCGGACATTTACAAGTTCTGCAAGATTCAACCACTATGGCCAATGGACCTAATAGCAATGCAACTAATAGAAGCTTCTTCATTTTTGTATGATAATTTGAAATGTTTTCCGACCATAAGGTGTGCTTATGACAACAGCATAACAGCCAGATTTGAGATGTTGTGGCAACATAATTTTGGTAGTTAGACCCGAATTTGAAATATTGTTGCCTGCCAATAGCTTGCCATCCATAGTGAAAATTTGGTATTGGATGGTTGCACCCAAGCCATGTCCTTCTAGAATTACATATTCCGAACATGGGGTAGGGTAAATGGTCAAAGCTGAAAGCTGAACAACCGCTTTTTGAGTATTAACATTGCAATTTTCAAGTCCGGGTTTGTTCCCCGATTTCTGAATTACAGGACTAAAAAATGCTGCAACTTCCGCACTTCGGTTGGGCAGGTTGTCTATTCCATGGCAATTGCTATTTACATCGCAACTGTAAGAACCCAAATTGGTAAGCAAGGTATATTGATAGTATGGTTTTGGGCCAGTCATCCCGTCTATATGGGATTTAATAGCTGTAGTCCCCCAGGAAACAGGTCCTGTGCCGAAGGGCTGACAAAGGTTTAATGGGGCATAGCAATGGTAAAATACTTTCCAAAACAGCCTGCCTTTGTTGTTGTCTACCACCACATCGCAGGTTTGGTGAAACATATAGAGCACGGGTGTGTCGGTGGTCTGTTGTTGTCGGAAGATAGAAGTATCCAATACCCCACCATAGAATGCCGCTACACCTTTCACCTTAGAATCATTGTTGCCCAAATTGCCATAACCATGCACTGGACCCATGTCTGGGCGTGTTTTTCTGGTGCCTTGAATGACACATGAATTCAAATCCGCATCGGGATTGGGTGCATCAGCAATGGATTTGCATTGCGCTGGTTTTTCTGAATCCTGATCCATCCATGCTGCCAAGTAAGTAGTAAATGCACCGGCACTTTCACCCAGCAAAAACACATTGTTTTTATCACTCGAATCCAGATGGCTTCTGTTTTTCATGTACCTCACTGCCGATTTTACATCTTGTGCAGCTCGGTATGCTGCGCGGTACCACTCTGCAGAATCGGCAACGTATGAGCACTTTTCATGCGGGCATATGGCATAAGGCACATAAAAACCTGCTGGGTGCATTCCCATGCGGTAGTTTACACTGGCTACCAAATACCCCCTTGCTGCAAATTCTTTACAAAGTTGGGGGATAAATCCACCTGCTTTATCGCCACCAATCCAAGCACCACCGTGCACCACCACTAAAATAGGTCTATTGCAATTGCTGTCGTTTATAGGGGTGTACAAATCCATTTTAAGGCTGTCTAGGTGACCGCTATATGTGGTGTCTATTCCATAAACGATGTTTTTGGTGCTGCGGTTGGCATACTTTTTACCTGTATAAATGGGTTGCGCTACTGCGGCGTATACACCGGCAAAAGCAATTAAAAACAAGCAGAGTTTTTTCATATTCGGAATTTAAATATCCAAGCCCAATTCATCTATAATATTGTCGGCCTTACCCACATATTTGATCACATACAGCACATAGCGAATGTCGACCCCAATGCTTCTGCTGTACTTGTCGTTCCAGGCATAATCGTTGATGGTTGCAGTATAGCTTCGGTCGAAGTTAACGCCGATGATATTGCCTTCGGCATCCAAAACCGGACTGCCGCTATTGCCACCTGTAGTATCCAGGTTGTATAAAAAGCACACAATCACTTCACCAGTCTCTGGGTCTGTAAAAAATTTGGGTACATTTTCCACCCTTAAATTGTCAGATACATTTTTTGGCAATCGGTAATCACTAGCCGTATTGGCCTTTTCCCAAACCCCTCTTAAGGTAGTAAATGGGGTATGTACTTCAGCATCATTAGGGCTGTACCGTTTTATGTAACCATAAGTAAGCCTCAAAGTGCTGTTGGCATCAGGAATAAATTGTCCAGATTTGTATTTCTCTTTCAAATCCAAATACTGCGGCATAATGGCTTTCAATTGGTTGTCCAATGAATTCCATTCTTTTTCAACCGTCTGCATGTCAGCACTGAGGTAATTTTGCAATTCTGTTAAAGGACTCTTGTACTTCAGCAGTTTGTCTATTTTGGTTCCCAACATAGAGGCCACCCAAGCAGTATCGGTGAGTTTGTCTTTCCTGGCCTTTAACATCCATTGTTGCACTGTTAATTTGCCCAAAAAAGGTTTTAAATCTCTGAATTTGCCTATTCTTTGCAACAATTCCTGCAACACATCCATTTCATAATCCACATCTACAATTTGGAATTTGTTGGTCAAATAGGATTTCAATTGATCCTTAATCTTCTGTTTTTCTGTAGCATCCTTGGCTGTGGCAATACCCAATTTTGCACTGTTGATAACGGATGCAGCCACAAAAGGATTGGATTGGCCGTTGAGAAATGAGTAGTGGTAGCGTTTTTCTGCCAATGCTTTTTTGCTGTTCCAGAGTTCGGTAACAGTGGGAATCACTTTTTCATATTGTCCGATTTGGTTGGCGAACAATTGCATGGCTTTTTCATCTTCAAACTTGCGGTTCACCAAGTTGGTTCTAGTTAGGCCTTGTAGTTTTCCGCGGTAGTTCTTTTCTGCATTTGCATATCCTTGAATGGTTCCGGCAAAAGCCAAACTCTTGTTTACATCATTTTTGCCCCTGTTTTGCATTTGTTGAATGCACCAGGCATACCATTTTTGAATTGTTGGCAATTGAAAGTCTTCTTGAAAAGCCATGTATGGCGCGCTTTCATGCCTAAAGGTGCGGCCAGGATAACCCATAATAAATATAAAATCGTTTTCCTTACTGCCTTTGGCATTGATTTTTAAGTGCTTTGCGGGTTTGTAAGGAACATTGTCCTTGCTGTATGGGGCCGGTTTCCCGTCTTTACCCACATAAGCCCTCACCAACCCGAAATCGCCATTGTGCCTGGGCCATTCCCAGTTGTCCAAGTCTCCTCCAAATTGACCAATAGTAACTGGTGGGGCAAATACCAAGCGCACATCGGTTATTAAAGTGTATCGAAACAGGGTATAACTTTTGCCCACAAACATTTCAGATACTTCTACCGATAAGTCCGGTGTTTTTGCACTTTCTTCTTCTCGAATTTTTTTAATGTTCGCTGTTATGGTCGTGGCCCGCACATCCGGTGCCGTTTTATCATCGATACCTTTCAACACCCTTGCTGAAACATCTTCATAACTTTGGGTAATTCTGCATGGCATATCTATAGGCAGTTCCATCTCATGGTTTTTGGCCACAAAGCCATTCTCAAGGTAGTTGTGGTCGGCGTTGCTCAAATCTGCCACACCGCCATACACACAGTGGTGGTTGGTAATAATCAAACCCTGATCAGAAATAAACGATCCGGTACAACCCCCTACTTTAACCAATGCATTGGTAAGCGCCACCTCTCCAGAATTGAAGATTTCTTTCACAGAAAGTTTCATTCCAGCGGCTTGTAAATCTTTTTCATTCAAATAATTCAAAGGGAACATGCCCTCTTCCTGTTTGTGAGATTGCAGCGTAAAAACTGCTACAATTCCCACCAAAACCAACGGCAACCGAATCTTTTTCAAAGTCATTGCCACAAATTTAATGATTCGAGGTGAATGATGAACAGCGCATTTTCTCTTCATTGGTATATTTCCAGTTACTTTGCACCATGAAGGTGGCGATAATTGGAACCGGTGCATTGGCATCCCTTTTCGCCTCAAGGTTGTGGGCTGCCTCGCCAGATTTGGTGGTGTTTGGCAACTGGCAAGCAAGAATTGATGCGGTGAACTTGCATGGATTGCAAATTCAGGAAGAAAACGGCTCCCATTCTACCACCCACCCTAAATATTCGCAGTTTAACAACCTTCACACTTTCGATTTGCTCATCGTTTTGGTGAAAAGTTACCAAACCCAACACGCTGCCGAACAGATTGCCAAATTCCAACTCCTTAGCCCAAATTCCAACATCCTTACTTTGCAAAATGGAATGGGCAATTTGGAACTCTTACAACAAGCATTTCCCCATCACAACATCCTTGCCGGTTCCACTACCCAAGCCGCATTAAACCTAAACGACCATACCGTTAAAAATACTGGAAACGGACAAGTTTTATTGGGAAAAACCAGCAACATACAAGTTGGTACATTGCAGGAACTCTTTACCCGGTCTGGGTTTCATTGCGAAGTACATGAAAACATTGAAACCGTGCTTTGGATGAAACTTTTGGTCAATTGCAGCATCAATATTCTTACTGCACTTACTGGAGTAAGGAATGGAATGGTGGGCGAACATCCAGTCCTCAGAAAATACATGTTCCAATTGGCCGATGAAGGATTGACGGTAGCCGCGAAATTGAACATTCATCTTCCTGCTCATTTTAACCACGAATATTTGTTGGAAGTAACCCGCAACTCAAAGGAAAACCAATCGTCTACTTTGGTAGATGTGTTGTACCACCGGCAAACAGAATTGGACGCCATGAACGGCTATTTGCTAAAACAAGCTACAGAAGTGGGAGTGGAGTGCCGTTTGAACAAACAGTTGATGGAATTGTATCATAAACAACCTAAAGAATTTGTCCCTAGCATGGAAATGCTTACCCTTTTTGAAGAAATAGATTAATTTATTCGCAATAGCCTGAAATATATTTTTGCGCGGTTACTTCACCCAAGTCTTTTGCCTTTTTAAAATCCATACAAGCATCATCCTTTTGTCCGAGTGCGTATTTGCATTGTCCCGAATACAAATAGGAGATTGCAATATTTGATTTATTTTGAATAGCTACATTAAAATCATTTAAAGCTTTTTGATACTCTTGTAAATTTAGGTATAATATTCCTCGCAAATAATATGAATCTGGATGATGTGGGTTGGTTTTAATAATTAATGAACAATCATTTATAGCCCCAAGATAATCTTGAAGACGCATCTTTATATTAATCCGTTGCATTAAAGCTAAAAGCAAATTGGGTTTTAATTCTAAGACTTTATTGATGCTTTTTAAACTTTCTTTATGTTCCCCCATTGAAAATTCGCAGAGTGATTTTGAATAGTATATTAGTGTGAGTTTGGGATCAATGATTAATGCCTTTTCATAGTATTCAAGGGCCTTTTTAAATTGTCCTTCGAGGAAATGAATTTGACCCAATCCAAAATAGCCATTCGCGTTTTTGGGGTTTGCTTTAATGGAAGCTTCAAAATGTTGCCTTGCTTTTTCAAAATCTCCCGAATTAAGATAGGTATTGCCCTTTACAAAACTTACCTCACTCGCAGATATGCCATTTCTATTGCACGATACGAAAAGAGCCATCGGAATTAAAAGAACGGTCAAAACCACATGTTGAATAGTAGTATTTAAAATAGCACCTGATTTTGTACTTGCCATGTTTGTTGTCATTTTACATTTAATAGAATCTACCAACCGCAAGTTAATTCACAATCTCCATTCTCAAAAATACCCCACAAAAAAAGGCCACCGTTCGGCAGCCTTTTTCATTGTATTTCTTTTGTGAATTAAGCTTCTACACCATGGCAGTTTTTGAATTTCTTGCCACTGCCACATGGACACAAGTCGTTTCTACCTACTTTGATTTCGTTTACAATTGGCGCCTGTGAAATGCGTTCTTGCTGCATTTCTGGATTGCCCATGTTGTGCCCGCCGCCTGGCAATACCGGTGAGCCAGCCAATTCCTCACGACCTGCTTTAACTTTTGGATTGTCGCGTTTTACCACTTTCTTGGCCTCTTCTACTTCATCTCCAGAGTCAATGGCGCTTCTGAACAACAAGCCCAACACCCTGTTGTTTAAGCGGTGCAGCATTTGGCCAAACATTTCAAAACTTTCTATTTTGTAAATCAACAAAGGATCTTTTTGCTCGTATTGTGCATTTCCGGTGCTCTGTTTCAATTCATCCAACTCGCGCAAATGTTCCTTCCACTCATCATCAATAATTTGTAGGGTGGTCAATTTTTCAAATTCATGCACCATTTCCTTACAATCACTTTTCAGTGCATTGTTCATGTTTACCACAATTTGGAAATTGTGAAAACCATCGGTCATCGGTACCACTACATTTTCTATTCTTTCACCTTGCTGTTCGCGAATTTGTTTGAAAACGGGCAATGCTTGTTGGCGCATTTGCTCGGTTTGATTGCTGTATTTTTCCTGCAAAGAGGTAAACAATTTTTCGGTCAATGTGTCCGCATTTCCTCCATCAAATTCCTTTTGGGTAAAGGGTAGGGCAGCAGCAAGCGATTTCAACAATTCCATTTCCAATTCAGCGTAATTGTTGGCTTCTTTGGCTTGGTTGATTTGTTGCTCGCACCAGTTGTATAGCATGTTGCGCAAATCAATGCTCAGGCGGTCACCATAAAGTGCGTTGCGGCGCATGCGGTAAATGCTGGTGCGCTGCTTATTCATCACATCATCGTATTCCAGCAAACGCTTGCGCACGCCGAAGTTGTTCTGCTCCATGCGTTTTTGGTTGCGTTCAATGGTTTTCGACATCCATTTGTGCTCAATCACATCGCCTTCTTTGTAGCCAAAACGGTCCATAAATTTACTTACCCGTTCCGCACCAAATATGCGCATCAAATCATCTTCTAGCGATACAAAAAACCTGGATGTTCCAGGATCTCCTTGACGACCAGCACGTCCGCGCAACTGTCTGTCAACCCTACGACTGTCGTGCCTTTCTGTACCTATAATGGCCAAACCACCGGCCGCTTTTACTTCTTCTCCAATTTTAATATCGGTACCCCTACCTGCCATGTTGGTGGCAATGGTTACCGCACCTAGATTTCCGGCTTCTGCTACAATCTCCGCTTCCCTTTGATGCTGTTTCGCATTCAATACATTGTGCTTTATGCCGCGCAATTTTAGCATGCGGCTAAGCACCTCACTCACCTCTACGCTGGTGGTACCTACAAGCACTGGCCTGCCCGCTGCAGTAAGTACATTGATTTCATCAATTACTGCATTGAATTTTTCGCGCACGGTTTTGTATACCAAATCCTCCATGTCCTTGCGCACCGCCACCCTGTTAGTAGGAATTACCATCACCGGCAGTTTGTAAATGTCCCAAAATTCCTGAGCCTCGGTTTCTGCAGTTCCTGTCATACCCGCCAACTTGTGGTACATGCGGAAATAATTTTGCAAGGTAACCGTAGCATAGGTTTGCGTTGCCGCTTCTACGTTTACATTTTCTTTGGCTTCTATAGCTTGGTGCAAACCGTCAGAATAGCGACGTCCGTCCAATACACGACCCGTTTGCTCATCTACAATCATTACTTTGTTGTTCTGCACGATGTATTCCACATCGCGTTCAAACAAGGTATAGGCTTTTAACAATTGCTGAACAGAATGGATGCGGTCGCTTTTGATTGCAAAATCGCGCATCACCTCTTCTTTCAGCTTCACTTTTTCTTCATCACTGCTGGCAGATTTTTCTATTTCCGCCATTTCTGATCCCACATCGGGCATGATAAAGAAGTTGGGATCTTCACCATCCATGGTAATCAGCTCAATGCCTTTTTCAGTAAGGTCTACCGAATTGGTTTTTTCTTCAATCGTAAAAAACAATGGAGCATCTGCTTTTGGCATTTCCTTTTGTTGGTCGGCCAAATAATTGCTCTCTGTTTTGGTAAGAATGCCGCGCATTCCAGATTCCCCCAAATACTTAATTAAAGTTTTGCTTTTGGGCAAACCGCGGTGCGCCCTAAACAATGCCAATCCGCCTTCTCCTTCCTTATAACCCGTATTGCCTTCTGCTATCAATTTCTTGGCATCCAACAAGGCCGCCGTTACATATTTCTTTTGTGCTTCTACCAGTTTTTGAATTCTGGGTTTCAAAAACTCAAATTGCTGGTCATCACCATGTGGGGTAGGACCACTTATGATCAACGGTGTTCTTGCATCGTCAATCAATACAGAATCCACCTCATCCACCATAGCATAGTGGTGTTTCCGCTGTACTTGCTCACCCGGACTGTGTGCCATATTGTCGCGCAAGTAGTCAAAGCCAAATTCATTGTTGGTACCGTAGGTAATATCGGCCAAGTAGGCTTTTCTGCGTTCCGGACTGTTGGGTTGGTGGTATTCCAAGCAATCTACAGTAAGGCCCAAGAAGTTAAATACGGGGGCATTCCATTCCGCATCCCTTCGCGCCAAGTAGTCGTTCACGGTTACCAAGTGCACACCGCGTTTGCCCAAAGCATTCAAGTAAGAGGGTAGGGTAGATACCAAAGTTTTACCCTCACCCGTTGCCATTTCAGAGATTTTGCCTTTGTGCAAAGCCCAACCGCCTATCAACTGAACATCAGAGTGCACCATGTTCCATTTGATTTTTCCACCGGC
>JADYZD010000054.1 GCA_020853295.1 Bacteroidia bacterium
GGTCATGGGGTTAAAACCGATGATGGTAGCACCAATCAAAACAGAAAATTCTGGGCAATTAATGGCAACTGGTTTGAAAACATTGGTTTCTTCACCCCAAGCAGCTGCAGTGGAACCCTAAATGTTACTGCAATTTGGCTTGCCGATGCCGGTGATACTTGTGAAATCAAAGACAATACCATTATCAATACCAAATGGGCAGGTTTCTTGTGCACAGGTTTTGGTGCCAACCCATTAAGTGGAACATCTGGTTCTGGAAAATTAACAGTGAGTGGAAATAAAGTTTCAAAAACGGTAGATGCAGGTATTCAAATTGGCTTTCCCTTGTCGAACTTTTATTTCCCTGGCAATGCTGAAATCAGCGGCAACTATATTACAGAAGCCAACACCCATAGCGAATCGGGAATTGGCGCCATAACCATGTTGTACAGTGACTTAAAAAATGTAAAAATTACAGGAAACCATATCAGCAATTCATACAACGGTTTGGCAATTGACATTGCTGGATGGAGGGCAAAATCAGATACCACCGAGGTTTCAGGCAACAATTTTTGCGGATTGGTAACTGGTAGTTATGCAGTAACCCATAAAGCGGGATATGCTCCAAATTGTGGCCCTTCGTCTGGCTGCAATACCCGCGATGATTTGGCCAAATATAAATTTCAAAACAATTATTGGGGATCACCTTGTGGTCCAAAATATCCAACAAATACAGGTGGAAATGGAGAAAGATTAAGAAGAGACAGCACCCTTAACAATTTGGGTCTGCACATGTCTTTAAATGATTTTAATTTCACTCCATTTGCTACTTCTCCATTTACAGTTGCTGCTGCAAGTGGCGCATCTTGTACCCCCAGTGGCAATGAAATAAACATTAAAGGCAACAGTGTTTCCATTTTGGATGGAGATGTAACCCCAATTGTAGGTGACAGTACCAATTTTGGAAGTGTAGCTACTGGCACAAAACGCAGGTTTACTATTGAAAATACGGGTGCAACTGCCCTTACAATTTCCAGCATTGTGGTTTCTGGTGCCAACTCAGCTGACTTTACTATAACTGGAGCACCCAGTTCTGTTGCAGCTTTAAGCTCGGCAACGTTTACTGTAACTTTTTCCACTGCAAGCACAGGTGCACGAAACGCAACAATTACAGTGAACAACAATGATTGCGATGAATCGGTATACAACTTCGATATTCAAGCAACATTATTATTATTGCCTGAAATCAATGTAAAAGGAAATACTGTAGATATTGTCGATGGTGACATTACGCCTTCAACAGCAGACAGCACCAGTTTTGGCGTTGTAAACAGTGTGGTAACCCGCAGGTATTTAATTGAAAATACAGGTGCAGGGCCATTGACAATTTCAAGCATTGTATTGGGTGGGCCAAACGCCGCTGATTTTTCTCTTGGAAGCTATCCAAGTTCTATTGCAGCTGGCAGTTCAGACTATGTATATGTTACATTTTTAAATATTAGCACGGGTACTAGAACTTCATCAATCACCATTAACAACAATGATGCAGATGAAGCTGTTTATAATTTTAATATCCAGGGTGAATTTGTTCCGGTACCTGAAATCAATGTTAAAGGAAACAACATTTCCATTGTGGCTGGAGATATCACACCCAATCTAAGCGACAGCACAGACTTTGGCTCGGTATCTTCTGGTACCAAACGTCGGTTCACAATTGAAAACACAGGAACAGCTGTTTTAAATATTACCAGTAGCAGCGTAACTGGAGCCAATGCAACCAGCTTCTCTATTTCAGGTATGCCTAGCAGCGTTGCTGCTGGTTCAAGTGTACAGTTTTATGTTACATTTAATCCCATTTCTGGTGGATTAAAAGTTGCACAAATTAACATTTTCAACGACGATGCCAATGAATCTTGGTATGACTTTAGGGTACAAGCCACTCAAACAGTTTGCCTAGTACACAACACCTCCTACAACGACACCATGACCAATACTGCAAATGACAGCAGTGCATTTAATTGTGCCAACTGGAAATCGGGAAAAACGCCTGATTCTATGGTAAATATTAGAATTATTAGCGGGGCTGAATTAAAAATAAGGCCCGGTGAATTGCTTAAAGTGCATGATATTTATATTGAAAATGGCGGCAAATTATTGATGAGTGGTGGTATTTTAAAAATCTATGGAAGCTTGGAAACTGTGCAAACACAGGCCATGTTTACAGATAGCGGAAAAGTGATTTTTAGCGGTACAGATACCAATAAAATCATCAATTGCATTCCAAGAATTTTTATTGCAGAAATCAACAAACCCAGTGGCATCGTATGGCTAGATGGTGGAGGGTTAGAAATAAAAAACCATATCAATTTCACCAAAGGAATTGTTAGAAAAAGCAGCAGCGGAGGAAGCATTGAAGTAATGGATGGTGGCAGCAGTAGTGAAGGAAATCCTCAGAGTTTCGCTGCTTGTCGCGTTCAAAAATACGGTAGCACAGATTTTGTTTTTCCAACTGGTAAAAACGATAAATGGGCACGTTGCGGAATTTATAACTTTAGCGGCACAACTTGTGGAGCAGAATATTTTGATGAAGGTTTAGGACAATACGATACTACCGCACCTTTAGATCATGTAAGCAATGTAGAATACTGGGATCTAAGTCCAGATGGCGGCAGTGCAGATGTTAAACTATACTGGGAAGATGTTGTTTACAGCGGCATTGACCTTGGTCAAAACGACACCAATTTAAGGGTAGCGCATTTCAATTCTTTTACAAACAAATGGGAAGATATGGGCAATGCTGCCAACAGTTTCAATACCAATGGTTGGATATTGTCTAACAATGTGAGTAGCTTTAGTCCGTTTACTTTAGGAAGTTTAATATCAGCAATTCCATTACCCGTTGAATTCCTCAATTTTACCGCCAAAGGTTTGAACAACAATTCGGCTGTTCTCAATTGGCAAACTGCCTCGCCTACAGGTAAAAGTTATTTTGAAATCGAACGTAGTTTCGATGGTAAAGAATTCACTACCATTGGTACAATGAATTCAAATAATTCTGGGGTTTACCAGTATATCGACAATGGAATAAAAGCAGGTACTTCAAAAGCTTTTTACCGAATTACACAAATAGATGAGAACAATGAAAGTTCAGAAACCCAAATTCAATGGGTTCAATTTAACTTACAAGTGAGTGGAATCAACGTTTATCCAAATCCTGCAACTACCGCTATTAACATCAATATAGCATCCTTATATGAAGGCGATGTTGCTGACATAGCTGTTGTGGATGCATTGGGTAAAGTGGTTTTAAAACAATCCACAGATCAACCTTCTATTGAAATCAACCTTTCAAGTGTTTCACCTGGTATTTACCAATTGGTAGTTAATACTAAAACTGAAAACAAAACCATTCAATTTCTAAAAAATTAAAATTCATTTCATAAAATAAAAATGGCTGTTCTTGAAAAAGGGCAGCCATTTTTTATTGTTTTATTCAGCCCCATTGCCGTCCATTCAGCCAAAATCCAAACTTCTGGTTTCAGGTAAAGTTGAATTCAACAATTCAGTTTCAACTTCAAAATCAAGTATAGATTAAAAAGCAGTGAGCAGTTGGGTTTTAATAGACGCTATTTCCAGCTATGCCTTACAATATTTTTTCTTTGCAAAAAAAGATTTTCACTATTGGGGCTAGGCTACTGCGCCAATGCTGCTCAAATGCTTGTGCCGCTGGCTGAGAGGATAAGCACTCAATATGAGCAGGTAAGCGGCAGGGAACAAGCAAAGCTAGCTGGGTAAAAAAACCGCTTGAGAAGATGCTGAGGCACGAAGACCCCACAACTGCGAGTTTTTGCACCCCGATGGCTACACACTGCAGCATACAGCAGGAAAAGGGACAAAAGAATATTATAATCCTAAATTGTGTTTATTCTCAACCGCCCATATTAGCAATGCGTTTTTATTCGCGCCTAATTGAAGTTTATGGCTTATGTTTCTGCGGTGGTTTTCTACTGTTTTAATAGAAATAAATAGTTTCTCGGCTATTTGCTTGGTAGATTGTTCTTGGCTTATGAGTTGTGCAATTTTTATTTCTGCTGGACTCAACTTTTCTATTTGTGCGTTGCTATTGTCTAAGTTGGTATGAACTAGGTTTTCTTGCAACCTAGGGCTAAACCAATGATTTTGGAAAACTAGGGTTTCTAAACACTCCTTTAATTCATCCATTGCAAAATCTTTGAGTATATATCCGTTTACTCCCATTTCTACAGCCTTTTCGAACAAAGCTGTTTCGGAATACATGGTGTAAATAATAATTTTTATGGTTTTATTGTGGCTGCGAATTTTCCCTAAAACCTCTATACCGTTGAGACCTGGCATGCCCAAATCTAGTATGGCATACTCGGGTTTATGCAACTGAATGCCGTTGTATGCTGAAATTCCATTGTCGTAAGTGCCCAGCACTTTATGTCCCAGTTTTTTTACATAAGACTCCATACCTACAAGGGTAATTGGGTGGTCGTCGGCTATGATAAAGGAACTCATGTTGCTAATGGTAAAATTACACTAATTATTGTTCCTTTGGCATTAGAATCTATTTGAATTTTTCCACCAATAGCTTTTGCCCTTTGAATGATACTTTGTAAACCAAAAGAGGAAGAATCTTTGGTTTTAGTTGCCACATGAAATCCTGTGCCATTGTCTTTTATAATTAGCTCAATACCAAAAGGAGTAGTGGAAACAATAATTTTAGCGGCATCTGCCTTGGCATGTTTTAATGTGTTATTTAATGCTTCTTGTGCTATTCTATAGATTTGCAATTCGCTTTCGGTTTTTAGTGTGCTAGTATAATCTATATCGCAAGTCGTAAACAATCCTGCTTTTGTTGTTTTATCGCAGAGGATTTCTAAACTGGTTTTGAGTCCCAGAGTTTCGAACATTGACGGGTACAACTCCCGACTTAATAAACGAACCTCGTCTATTACTTTTTCTAAATCTTTAACTAATTTTGGGTTGTCTTTACTAATGGCATTTTTAACTGTTAATAGTTCATGATTGATACTGTCATGAATATTAAGAGCCATTTGTTTTTTTTGTTCCTCTGTGTTTTGCAGTATTTTTCTAGAAAAATTGAGTTGCAATAATACTTCATTTTTTTGTTGTTTTCTTTTTGAATAATTGTAGTAAACTATTATTCCTAATCCCAAAACGAGAATGGAAAGTATAAGGATAAAAATCTGAAACTTGTATTGTGCTAACTCTGCATTTTGTTTTTGAATTTGCTTTTCTTTCTTTACTGTTTCATACTTCTTATCCATGATAGATACAATCTTATCATTTTCTTTTTGAGCATATTCATCGCGAAGCAAATCTAGTTTTTTGCTGTAAATTATATATTGTTTATAGTCGCCAACATTTTCATATGCGTGGAGCATACACTCATTGGTGTATAGAACATATTTAAATATGTTAAATGAATCGGCGAATTTTAAAGAAAGTTTATAGGTTTCTTTCATTAATTTTTCTTGTTTCATAGATCCATATAATTCTATTTTTTTACCTAGAATCATAGGCATATCATGCGGTGTTGAATTGGCCATATAATTAATGGCATTATTGTATAACTTTTCGGAAAGAGTATATTTTTTTTCTTTGAAGCGCAAGTAGCCTTCTTGCATAATAAGTCTTGCTATATTGCCATTGTCTAAATGCCTATAATTATTTGCCCTTAAAAGACTCATAAAACTGTCTGCTGTTTTATACTTTTGAATATCAAAATAACAATATGCTTTTTCGCTTATTAAAATAGCCTTGTATTTGTCTTCTTTATTTGTTTTTTGTGCAAATTGTTCTGCTAGGTCTAAATTTTCTAATGCTGCGTTGTAGTTAAAAATACGTTTAAAGGTATATGATTTGTATAGAAAGCAAAAGTATTTATCCTCGTTAGTAGATTTTGGATTTGCCAATTGTTTGTTTATTGCTTGTAATGAATTGGTGTATTCAAATTTGTTGTTGTAGTTAAAAACTTCTTTTTCCAATTGAATCATTTTTGGCGATTGGGCAAAAAATTGAGAAGAAGAAGTAAAACAAAGCAAGATTAAAATCTTGATATTTGTTGGGTGTTTAATATTTAACAAAAAGATATTCAATGCAGCTTTTTAGTTGAAATGCAAAAATAACATAAAACTGCAATACGATGGTGAATAGCTTTTATTTGATTAAAATTGGTTATTGCTTGCTTTATAAACAACGAGTAAAAAACACATAGGGGTTAACCCCTATTTTACTCCCTCCTCGATACTAATGGAATTAGTTGCATGTAGTTTTGCAGGCTATCTATAAGGAGGAATAGAAATGAAAAAAATAAATGAAATGCCAAAATTGTTTGCATTTGTATGCACTGTGTTTTTTCTAAGCTTAAATTCACAGATCATCAAAGCACAAACATGTGGTCCGGTAGGCAGAATTACCGGTACTTTTACTAATGTAGGTTGGTCTAAGGATTTCGTAATTCTTAAGAAAATTATTTTAACTAGTGGTACTTTAGATTCATTGGGGATAGCTGTAGCTTCTTCGATGGTAAGCAAGGTGGTTTTATATTATA
>JADYZD010000055.1 GCA_020853295.1 Bacteroidia bacterium
TTATTGTGAGCAATATTTTAAAAATTGGGAATAAAGGTTATTGGAAAAATATTGCCTACACCACCATGCAAACCCGTTTTACTGTGGTGGATTCAGTAAATCAGACCAGTGAAGTTACACATTGGAACTATGGAGAAAATGCAACTACCAGAAGGGTGGGAATACACTCCTTAATCAACTATAAATGGAATTCACGCATTTCTTCAAGATCTGGTATTATGGTATCGTACCTGCATTCCGATTTGCGCGATAGTTTTAGAAATGGCGAAACCGTGCGCACTTTGAGGGAGTTTAAAGGTGGCAATGTACTTTCACAGGCTTATACCCAGTTAAAATGGCAATTGGGCAAAGGAATGGTTTTGGTTCCTGGTGTTTACAGTCAATATTGGGCAGAAAATAATGCCGTTTCTTTAGAACCACGTTTGGGGTATAAATGGAATTTGGGTAAAAAACTGTCCATATCATCAGGTGCTGGTTTTCATGCTCAAATGCAACCCATGGAAATTTACTACACCAAAATTTGGGATACCACTTTAAACAAATACCGCTTGCCAAATACCCAACTTGGTTTTTCAAATGCGAAGCATATTGCTGCTGGTATTGAATTTTTGCCGGGCAGTTCCATGCGTTTTAAAGTGGAATCTTATTTTCAACAATTGGGCAAAGTTCCAGTCTCTGTTGATGCATCGAGCAACCTGAGTTTGTCGAACTGGGGTGCCGATTTTGGAGGATTGCCCTCATTTGATTCATTGGTAAATGAAGGCAAAGGCCGCAATTATGGAATAGAAATCACCCTTGAACGTTTTTTTAGCAAAGGATTTTATTGGTTGTTCACCACCAGTATTTTTGATAGCAAATATGCCATGCAGGATGGTGTTTACAAAAATTCTGCATGGAATGGAGGTTGGGTAATCAATGCACTTGCAGGGTATGATTGGGTATTGGGTAAAAATAAAAACAACGTAATTACGTTCAACGCAAAAGTGAATTCTGCAGGTGGACGCAGGTACACTCCAGTGGATGTTGCCGCAACAGAAACCGATGGTAATTTGGTGCGCTACGATTGGAAAAACCCATTTTCTCAAAAATTCGAAGACTATTTTAGGGTGGATTTTAGAATTGGATTTAAACGCAATGGCAAAAAAATCACACAGGAATGGGCGGTAGATTTACAAAACCTTACCAACCACCAGAATGCCTTGTCTAAATCTTGGGATTTTAATAGAAAGCAAGTGGTTACGGATTACCAACAAGGATTTTTCCCTATGGTTACTTACCGCATTTTGTTTTAATTGCTGAAAATTAAAATAGAAATTCAAAAATAGTTTGGGATTTACTTGGGATAATTTGACCTAATTTTGAATATCAAATAATAGAAAAAACGCACACAGCACCTTATACACATAGTTCATGTACAAATCTAAAGAACAAACCCTGCTTCAGTTTTTATTGCACCCAGTGCGATCCATAGGCATACCGTTGTTGGCCTTAGTGCTAACCATTGGTTTTGCACTGGGCATGAAGGAAAGTGTATTTGGGGTTGACCATAAATTCCAACACGCCATTGTATATTACCTTACCACTTTGCTTTTTACAGGTATTATTTGGTTGGGTTGCGAGGCCATTATCATTTATTTGGATAAAAAATTGCCTTGGCAAAACAATGGCTTGTTGCGTTTTTTGGCCCAAACTTTTGGCATCATTATTTTAACATATATTATCAATACTTATTTGTGTAAGGGCATTAATATGGCAGCAGGTAAGGAAGTGATTGGTAAAATGGGTGTTCGTGCCAGCCTTTTGGTTACTTGGATAACCACTGTAATTATGAATTTATTTTTTGCAGGAAATTATTTTTTCAAACAATGGAAAATAAGCTTGTTAGAGGCAGAAGTGTTGAAAAAAGAACAATTGCGTACCCAATATGAATTGCTAAAAACACAGGTAAATCCCCATTTTCTTTTTAATGCATTAAATACATTAAACGCATTAATTGAAGAAGACCCCAAAAGGGCTTTGAAATTTGTAAACCATATGGCAGACGTGTACCGCTATGTATTGAGTGCCCGTGAAAGCGATACTGTAGACTTGGCAGTAGAATTGGAATGTTTAAAATCATTTGTTTTTTTAAATGAAATGCGGTTTGGCGATAATTTAAAAGTGGAATACCAAATACCCGATGAACTCTTGCAAAAGCAATTGATTCCCATGGGTTTGCAAATGCTAGTAGAGAATGCCATAAAACACAACGAAATTTCAAAAAAATCTCCATTAACAATTCATGTAATTGCAAACGAGAAAGGGGTAACGGTTGAAAATAAAATTGCCAGAAAAACAGGGGTGGCAGGCACAGGCACTGGGCTGGTGAATTTGCACAAAAGGCATGAAAGTGTGGCCCAAGGTACTTTGCCCGAGATTGTAGATACAGGAGAGGTTTTTAAGGTTTTTGTTCCTTTTGTAAATGGCTAAGACATGAAGGTATTGATTATAGAAGACGAACCAGCAGCGGCAAGGCATTTGATGCGGATAATTACAACACTTGAACCTGAAATAGAAGTGGTGGAAATTATAGAATCGGTTGCCGGGGCAGTGGGTTATTTAAACAATAAGCCACAGTTGGATTTGGTGTTTAGCGATATCCAACTTGCCGATGGACAGAGTTTTGAAATTTTCAATCAAATTGACCTGTCTATTCCCATTGTTTTTACTACCGCTTTTGATGAATTTGCCATAAAGGCTTTTAAGCACAACAGCATAGACTATATCTTAAAACCGTATAAAGAAAGTGACTTGCAATTTGCCTTAGATAAATACAAAAAAACCAAAAATGTGGCATTAAAATCTCCACAGGAATTTAGTGAATTGTTTCAATTGCTGCGCAATACACCCAAATTCAAAGACAGGTTTTTATTTACATTGGGCCAAAGGTTGGTGCCTGTAGAAGCGGCCGCTATTGCGCGTTTTGAGGCACGTGAGAAGGCGATTTACGCAAAAACAATAGACAACCATGAATACCTCACTGATGTTTCTTTAGATGTGCTAGAAGCAGAATTGGATCCCAATATGTTTTTTAGAATATCCCGGCAGTTGCTGGTAAACCGTGGGGCCATTCAAGGGATTAGCAAATATTTTAGTGGCAGGCTAAAATTGGATATCGTACCGGAATACAAAGACATTGCGACAGTAAGCCGCGAAAGGGTGAACGAATTTCGGGAATGGCTGGGGGGTTAAGGATTCAAAATCCCCCGAACCTGTGTGTTCTTGGGGTCAATTCTGAGCACTTCTGCAGCTGATTTCTTTGCTTGTTCTTGTTCCTTTAGCCTGGTATAAAACTCTACCAAATACAGGTGGGTTGTGGGGTTGTCGGGGTTGAGTTGTAAGGCTTTTTTCCAGTAATTTTTGGCGATGGCAAGCTTGTTTTGCTTGTAAGCCACAGTGCCAGCATTGATGTTGGCCAGTTCATGCGAAGGCTGCTCTTTCAAGATGGCATTGATGATGGGTTCTGCTTCATTGTACCTATCAGCGCGAATCAGCGCATTGGCATATTCCACACTAAAATCGGCATGCAGGGGCATTTTATTGTGTGCCATGGCGTACCACTCAACAGCTGCGGATAGATTGACGGTGCGGTCGTATGCTTTTGCTACTCGGTAACAGGTCCAAGCATCTGCATTTTTTTTGTCCAATTTGGTAGCCGTTTTTACGATTTCCATAAAAGTAGCATTGGCATAATAAAAATGAATTTGCAGTGCAGTTTCTTTGTCGTTTTTAACCAGAATTTCTTCTGCTTTTTGCAAATATATTTTTTGGTTGTCGAATTTTTCAAACCAGGTAATATATGCCTCCAATTCAGTGCGTGAATTTGGAGTAGGATTGTTTACCGCATACAATTTTCCTGTAACGTTTTTTGTAGATGGGGTATTATAATTTTTGCGGATATAATGGTCGTGAACCGTTACGTGTGGAATGTCTCCGGTTTGGTTGCCAGGCATGTGGCAGGTAACACAATTGTTGTTTTTGGCTGAGATTTTTACAGCATTTTCGCTGCATTTTATCAGTTTGCTCTGCCTATTTGCTTGGTGGCAATTTTTACATGCATTGTTGAATTTTTCAGTATTCGTTTTTCTAACACTTACATGCGGATTGTGACAGGTAATACAGGTGAAATTGAGTTTTGCATTGTATGCTTCAGTATTGTTTTTATTGGAGGCAATAAAACATGCACTTTTTTGCAACCTATCGGCATGCCCAGCCATAAAAAAGCCGCTGGATTCTTGGGCTGGCATGTATACTTCAAATACATCGCTGAGTTTTTTTCCGGGCCTAAAATCAGTAAAAGTCTTGCCTGGTTTTAATACATTATTGCCTTGCAAATGGCAGCGTTGACAAACATCTACTTGCAGTTTCCAAGGAAGCCTAGCTGGATTTACGATGCTTCTATCGGCTTCTTTTTTGGTATCTACCAAAATGCCATTTGTTTTTTGTTGCACATGCAATTCCCCAGGTCCATGGCATCGTTCACAATCTATCCCTGCTGGAATTTTCGTGAATTTGTTTACAGATCCCTGTGCAATTTGAGGCATGGCGTTGTGGCACGACATGCATTCAAAATCAATTTTTCTGTTGAAATGCGTATTGGTGGTTTCAAAGCCAGGTGGCAAATCCCATTGTTGTTTTTGGGTATAGAAGGTAAGGGGTGCTTGAAACAGATAGCCGTTTTCTTCCCACAAATGGCTGTTGGTATGGTGTCCACTGCCAATAATATAACTGATGAACTGGCTTCTCTTGTGTAGGGTATCTGTGCCTTTTAATCGGAATTCTGTAATGCGCAGTTTGTTTTTTACCCAATCTGCGGCAAAATACATATCGGTTTTGGCATCATACACGGGTTTTTGATTGAAAAGGGCTTTGCTTTTTTCTTTGGTAGCCAAACCAAAACTTTGTCCCATTCCCGTTTCTATAAAAGTGTTGTAGTGGTCTTCATGGCATACCTTGCATTTGTCCATACCCACATATTTTACGCTGTCGTTAACGTTTAAGAAAAAATTGGCTTCTTCTTTTTTGGGCGCAACAGTGTTGCACTGCCACAATTGTATGCATGCAGCAATGATAAAGGTACAGCCAATTGTAAGGGTTCTGATTTTCATTGAAACCAATTCACAGGAGGTTTTGCAACACCCTCGGGGAATATGGCAATATTACTAAAACTGCTCGAACCATCGGATTGAAATCTCAAATCGGGGAGGGCAGTGGTATTGTCATCGCGTGTTTGCGGCAAACAATTGCTCATGCAAAATGGAATATGGCCAAAATTTTGGTGGTTGGGACTGCGCCAAAAGCCCAGAATATTCATTCCCGGATCGTTGCCAAACCCCAATTCAGCGGAGAGGGGTTTCACGTATTGGTTTTTACTGCGGTAATAGAAATACATACCGAAGGTTCCATTAAATGTGCCTGCGTATTTGGCACTGTCATTTTCTATGATTCGGATTTCTCCAGAGCAGTTCCAAATGCTGGTTCCTGCAATTTTCATTTCAGGTGTTTTTAGTGCCCAAAAAGTGTCGGTTGTTTGTTCGGTATTGGTGTCGGTTTTTATTTCAATTACTGTGTCGATAGAAATATATCCTTTAAAAGAAGTGGTTTGTCCTTTGTGCCAAATCTTTCCTCCTGAAAGGAATGCACTGGGGTCGAATGGCGATTGCACCACAGAATCAAAATGGGTGACAAAATAACTGTCGGTCGAGTCAAAAACACCGAATATTTGTTCGTTTTGCAGAAAGTAAGACCTAAAAATATTGGGATACACCGACTTGGGTATTTGAGCTTGCAGCAGACTGCAAAAACCTGCAAGAAAACTGAATAGCGGAAGGCGCATGTTTTTAACCAAAATTGGCTTGGAAATCCATAGCCCCACCCAATAAATTGCGCACTTGGGTAAAACCATGTTGTTCTAGAAAAGCTTTGGCCGAAGCGCTGCGCATACCTGAACGGCAATGCACCACAA
>JADYZD010000056.1 GCA_020853295.1 Bacteroidia bacterium
CCATTTTTACAAAGCACCGTGTATGAACTCCTTAACTTATCCTTTATTTCAATTTTAACTTTAGTTTTACCTACATGTTCCATCAGGTCCATTTTTTGCAACAGTATAATCCAGATAATAAGTTCTGCGGTAGCAGGTTTTTTTACGTTAAGTCCTTCTGCAATAGTCCGTATAAATTCAAATTCGCTGATTGCACTTCGAAGTTGGTCTTCTGCCATACTTGGCATTCCTATTTCTGCCAACTGTTTGGATACGATTTTATAAAGTGCATCAGCAGCAGGAAATTCAATATGGAAATAAACACAACGTCTTAAGAAAGGTGCAGGAAGTGTTTTTTCAGAATTACTGGTAATTATGATAATGGGCTTCAAGGAATTGTCCGCTGAAAAAGGTTCGTTACTCATTTCTGATACTTCGAAAGAAAACTCCCGGTCTAATTCATATAATAAATCATTGGGGAAATCACGGGGAGCTTTATCGATTTCGTCAATTAATACGACCGAGCGTCGCTTTTCAGTTTGCGCAATTTGAATCGCTTCACCTAATGCTTTGAATTGAATGATTTTGTTGCTGATAAGATCTAGATTAGTTGGCTTGTCTGCATAATGCGACAACCGATAATGACCGAGTGCATCATACTGATAAAACAAGTCTGTCGCATTGGAAGTGGTTTTTGCATTAAATACTAATGGGGCTTCTCCTAAATTTTCAAAATGTTCGACAAGATGCCAGGCAAACCGGGTTTTACCCGAGCCAGGTTCCCCGGTTAGAAGTAGTGGCATGCCCATTTCTAATGCCACGTTTAAAGCCTCAATCAATTCTGGGCTGGCAACATAGTCTCCTTTTGGCAAAACTAAGGGATTCGGCAAATCGCATTTTTGATAATGATCCATTTTATGTTGCGTTATTTTGAATTATTGGGAGGAGGATACGCTCAATATCAATCATGTCCATTTCCTTTTTGCCGACAAACCAATCATTTTTGACTTTGCCTGTCCAGTCGGGGTGCCACATATTTCGTCGAGCAAACCAATTTAAGACATGATCTTCATTTATTTTTTTTAAATCGCTGATCACAAGGCATTTTTTTTGTTGGTGAATCCCCATGCGTTTTAACTCCAATGTCATAAGGCATTTTCTGTAATTTGGCATTAATCCACTTAATACTTTAGATAATAGCCCTTTATCTTCTTTCCTTCCTACCCAATAAAAAAATATAGTCTTTCGATCTGAATCATGAAAAGCTGGATCGGTACATTTTAAGATCATCTTTTTTAATCGATTTTTGTTGATTTTCCACTCCTCCTGATCGATAGTAAAAAAGTAGGCTTCAAATTCATGATTTGGAATGTGCGGACGCAACGTACTAATTAGTTGTTTGTAATCTAACTCTTCAATAGGCAAGGATTTAAACAGAGGCAAAGTAATAATGTTTCGATCATTGAAAGGGTGAAAAAAAATTGCTTTCTCTATGCTCTTAAAATATTCTTGAATACATCTAAAAGCCAGGCATTGAGGCCTTTGATAGTGATCTGCTACAATAAATATATGCAAAAATGTTTCAATTCCCAAATTAGCGTCAAAAAAAGTAGTAATTTTATCCACTTCGTCTCTTCTATCGCAAGCATGTAAATCTCTATCGATATTCAAGGCAGTAGATCCCGTACCCACCTCCTTTTTTATTCTAGCTATACCGATTTCAATACTTTTTTTGAGATCTGCATCGAATGTATCGATGTTGAAGGTAAGGGCCTGTTGCTCAAAAAGTCTTGCAACACATTCTGGCATACGAGATTTATATCGAGCATCCTTGTCCTTGATAAAAGCAGGATATGGCAGAGTATTAAATAGTATGGGTAAAATGAGTTTCTCATTTTTAAAAAAATCTAATACCATGTCAATCTCTTTTATGGCATCAAATTGAAAGTTTGGATTATTCCTATTGCGAATTGAATCATACCACCCTTCATTAATTATTGATATAAAAATGAGCGAATTTTTTAGTTTTTTTGAAATTATCCCGTCTCCATCTTCCCCACCTGAGATATCGCGATCATAAAATATTTCGAATTTATCAGGAAACACTTGTTCTATACTTTTTTTGAGCAAGGCTAGATGTCTTCTATCCTCATTGATTTCTGTTCGATAGTTAATGAAAATAATAGGTTTTTCTAGCATAGAGTTGTATTTTTGGAAACAATCGAAAAGTGTTTAGCGGTTCTCTGTGTAGTTGAGATTCTGGGCAAAATTTTGAAAGGGCACACATTTTCTTTTTGGTCGTATGGAATGAATTACAGTTTCAAAAACGAACAATTTTTCTCCCAAACAGAGCCATTTCCAAGCATCTAATTACGTTGGAATTTTTTGGCCCAAACAAAGGCTTCCAAGACTTTTGAGGCAAAAGTTGCATTTTCAAGATCAAAACCTTAAAAATTCATACCTGTCATTGCACCCTTTTTCCAAAAAGAAAATGTGTACCCTTTTGAAGGCAAAATTAAAAAATATGTAACTATTTTGTCCTACATAAAGCAGGAATGAAAAAAAGAAAACTTTGTAAACAAATGGAATTACTGGATAATTCCGGTGAAAGTGGCTCTTCGTAAACTTTGGCGATGGTCCCCGGAGTAAAAGAAAATTCGTTTCCGAAGAAGTTTAAAGCCACTCTTTCCGTACATCTGGCGCTTCCTGGCCTTCAATTTTGATGACAAAACCTCTGGAATATTAGATTGAGACCTTAATCCGCCCCACTTTTCGTGATTAGTGACAGGAAATGTTTTTGCAAGCAAAAGTACATGGCAAATCACATCTTTTGGTGATTTATACAGGCAAAAAATCGCTCGAAAGGGTTTTTCCCAAAAAGGAGATTTTGAACGGGCACAACGATTGTACGATGAATGTCTGAATAGCCATGTTGATAATGGGTATTTTGAAAGAAAATTAATGGAATTGGAGGCAATGTGGCAAGAAAAGACCAACCGATTCTCCTACTTTTGCAATCTCTCTCTTCAACATACAATTCACTCAAAACTATCATCCATGAAATTAAAAAACTGGCTCAGCAAATGGAACCTTTCTTCTCTAAAAATCAATGCTGAATTTTTGGAGCTTGAGCTAACCTTTGATGACATTGATAAAAAAGCTGCTTGGGAAATGTATGTAGAGCTGCTAACCCGCATCACTACCCAGCCGTTAAAAGTCGAAGATGGTGACGAAGGAACCGCCTTAACCAGTGTATACAATTTATTCCCGGTCACACGGGATATATTAAAAAAATATGGCGCAGACAGTATAACCTTTGCCAAAATCGCCATTATAATTCTAAATCAGATTATTCGACCCTTCACGGCGAAATGGCACAGACTCAGTATTCAAGGCGCCTTTAAAGATCCAGGTAGGTGTCTCGAATTTCGCCAAGAACTTGAACAAATTCAGGGAAAACTAGTGACCTATTCAAAGTTGCTCAGCGATATTGCAGGTGTAGAAGATTTAACTACGCTTGAGATTGAGTGATAGTGTTGAGTTGCTGGACTTTAGCCAATTGAGGAAGCAAGAACTCCTTGGAATCACCTAATTTTGGAGTAACCACACTCTTAAAATTATGATGATTTTACCCAAGGAGTTCAGCGAACAAATATCGGTATTTGGATCATTATTTTGCAAAAAGGTCTTTGAGCAAGTAAAGGTTTTATTTTTAGGCAGCTTGGTAACGGTTGGCCGAAGGACAGTTTGTGGTGTACTTCGAGTGGTTGGATTATCTGAGGATCGTCGTTTTCATAAATATCACCGGGTTTTGAATAGAGCAAAGTGGTCATGTCTTCGTGGCGCTAAGTTATTGCTTGGATTATTGGTTGATACTTTTATTGACAACTCTTCACCATTGATATTTGGTATAGATGAGACAATTGAACGTCGGTGGGGCGCCAAGATCAAAGCGCGAGGAATTTACCGTGATGCAGTGAGAAGCTCGCACAGCCATTTTGTAAAAACAAGTGGTCTTCGCTGGATGAGTTTGATGCTTTTGAGCCCTATTCCTTGGGCAAAAAGAGTATGGGCATTGCCGTTTTTTACAGTTTTGGCTCCATCTGTTCGGTATTATGAAGAATCAAAGCGGAGCCATAAGAAACTGACCGATTGGGCTCGACAGATGATACTTCAACTGCATCGATGGCTTCCAGGACGGCAAATTATAGTAGTGGCAGATGGAGCGTACACTTGTTATGAGTTGCTGGATTCAGTTAGACAGCATGTAAGTTTGATAAGTCCCATACGCCTGGATGCTCGCTTGTTCAACTCACCCAAAGCAAATCCAGCAGGAAAACGCGGACCTAAACCTAAATACGGTACTCGGCAAATAACGTTAGAAAAACGCTTGGAGGACGGGAGGGTTAAATGGCAGGAAGTCATAATTCCCAATTGGTATGGAAAGATAAATAAGAAAATGCTGATAACCACAGGGAAATCAATTTGGTATAAAAGCAGTTTCCCAACTATTGAACTTCAATGGGTGCTACTGAAAGACCCTGAAGGAAAATTAGAATCACGTGCAATTCAATGTACAGATTTGAGCCTTAGCGCAATGGACATAATTGACTTTTTTATCCGGCGATGGACAGTTGAAGTAACTTTTCAAGAGGTGCGAACACATCTGGGGGTAGAGACCCAAAGACAGTGGTCTGACATGGCAATTGCCAGAACAACACCCCTTTTAATGGGCCTATTTAGCCTAACAACACTACTTGCTCACCAGCTAAATGAACAAAACGAACTAACCATAAATCAAAGCGCATGGTATCAAAAAGAACAACCAACCTTCGCTGATGCAATAGCTTCAGTCCGATATCAAATCTGGAGAAAACAGAAATTATTAACATCCATTTTTACAGGGGATGTGCATAATTTAAATGACATCATTCTTAAACAATTGATCCTCAATGCGACTCGAGCCGCTTAATTGGCTAAAGTCCAG
>JADYZD010000057.1 GCA_020853295.1 Bacteroidia bacterium
CTTCTGCTTACCGCACAAAAGCCTATTCATATGTAGCACTGAGCAATACTATAAGTTCATTGGCCAGCTATGATTCTGCAATTTATTACGCCAATAAAAGCGGGGATATTGCATTAAAACTTTCCATTATCAACAATAAAGCGGGCGTATTTGGAGATTTGGGCGATTTTGATAAGGCTATTGAAATTTACAGTGCTGGATTGGAAATCGCGAAAAAGGAGAACAACCCACGTTTGATGGGTGTTTTTTACAACAATATTGCAGATGCTTACCAGAATATTGGTGGCAATTCTTTAAAGGTGCAACAATATTATAAATTGGCCCTTGAAAATTCCATTAAATCTCAAAATTGGCCTTCAGCAGGACTGAACTATGCAAATTTGGCGCATGAGTATGCGTTGCAAGATGAAAAAGTAGAAGCCGAAGTGGCATTGAAAAATGCCAAGAGTATGCTCACCAAAACAGCCTATGGCACTTATATATTCGCAGCAATTAACAATGAAATTTCCAATACTTACGAACTTCTAAAAAACCACCATTCGGCCATTCAACATGCCTTAATTTCTTTGAGAATATTGGATAGCCTAAAAATGGACAACAATACTTTACGTCCATTACAGGTGCTTGCCAATTCGGAATTCGAATTGAATGGGGTTTCAAAATCAAAATCATATGGTTTGAAATTGCTGGAGGTGGCACAAAAAATGAAGGCCAAAGTTTATATTAAGGAGGCTTATAAGGTACTTTCTGCAGTGGCAAAGAAGGAAGGGAATTTAGCATTGGCTTTGGATTACTATGAAAAATACAAAAGTTGGAACGATAGCGTTTTCCAACTCGATAAGCTGAACAATATTAAAAAACTTGAATTTAAATCTGATTTATTAAAGCAAGATTTGGAATTAAAATATGGCCTCACATTAAAACAAAAAGAAAATGCCCAATTGGCAGAGGACAACCGCAACTTGAAAAGCGCATTAATTGCAGGATCCTTGGTTTTTGTGGTATTATTTACATTGGGATTGTTGTTATACAAATCAAGTAAAAACAAGTTGGCCTTACAGTCGGAATTGATAGAAAAAAGCAATGTGGTTTTAAAACAAGCATCGGAAAAAGATGTATTGATTCAAGAAATTCACCATAGGGTTAAAAACAATTTAACCATGCTTCAAAGTTTGTTTTTTTTACAAGCAAAATCTACGGATAATGAGGATTTAAGATTGGCTCTCGCAGAAAGTCAAACAAGGCTCTTGAGCATGGCTGTGGTGCACAATCACCTTTATGAAAATGAAGGCGATGGTGGACTTGAAGTAGTTGCATTTGTGCAAACTTTATTGCACGATATTTCAGAAACCTTTGTAAATACCAAACACAAACCAGTTTCTTTTTTTGTAACAGGAAGCGATGTCGAAATTGGTATTAAATTGGCCATTCCTGTGGGTTTGATATTGAACGAATTAATTACAAATTCGTTGAAATATGCATTTAATCATGTGGATTCTGGTAGAATTGATGTGGTTGTGAGCCATACTGGTAGTATGTTGAATATTGCTTATTCGGATAATGGCCCGGGTTTGGATAAAGAATTTGACCTTTCCTCGGCGGGTTTTGGTTTTAAAATACTTAAACTATTAACCAAGCAACTTAAAGCCAATATCAGTTATAGCAAAGGTTCCGACTTTTCTAAATTCGAATTGAATATTCCCATGGAATAGTTGAATGTTGTTTACCTACAAATTTTGGTCGAACACAACAATTATCATTTCCGCACAATTATTCCTCTTATTTTTGAGACAATAAATAAGTAACAGGAATATTGGATGTTGAAATGTAAACTATTTATGTTGCTGCTGTTGCAAGCGGTATGTATCGGTTTACAGTGGAGGGTATCATTTTACCCTTCATCAAATAAATAGAAAAATCTGGTTACTTAAATCACCCCAAAGAACCCAGGCCGTGTGGCTTGGGTTTTTATTTGAAACATAGACTAAACTATTATATATGTTTAGAATATTTATGGAATTTAAAGCAGGTGCAGTTCGACTTCAATTTTACCTTCCTGTATTGAGGATTTCATTTACATTTTTCCCAATATTTTTTGAAATTTTCAAGGTGGGCAAGTCATTTGGGTCATTCCCAAAAGGTTCTTCGATTTCTTCGGCAATCACCTCTAAACTAGATAAGGCATACATCACAAACATCACAACTGGTACACTCCAAAATCCTAAGTTTGCCGCCAAACTCCAAGGTAAAGTTATAACATATAAAATAATGAAGCGTTTGATAAATGAAGAATACGAAAATGGAATTGGTGTGTTTTTAATCCGTTCGCAAGCACCACATACGTCGGTAAAGACTCCAATCTCTGCATTTAATGTGAGCAATTGAATGTCAGTTATTGTTCCGTTGGATGCCAAAGTATATAGCCTGTTTGCCATGTCGCCTGCAATTTGGTTAGGAATATGCCCCTTTAAATCAAATTTCTGCAATTCTGGATGTTCTTGTTCATCTAATGACATTGCCAAACTTGGCGATTTTAAATGCTGATCTAAAATCTTTGCAAATAATGAAATAGAACGGGCAAAATATTCGCGTTCTACAATATTTTCTTTAGGCAAAATACTGTTCAGCTTTATTGCGAAATTTCTGGAATTATTTACAAGACTCCCCCAGTGTTTTCGGCCCTCCCACCACCTGTCGTAAGCGGTATTTGTTCTAAAAACCAATAATAAAGAAATTACCAGTCCCAATAAACTGTGAACAATGGTTAAATTTTTCATAACCACAGTTTCGGTAATGTCAGTTCTGCTGTTTAACCAATAGTCGATACCTGATGTATAAATGCCTACCAACACCAGCAAAGGCCACAACATTCGCAGGGTATCGTATTTGTTAAATGTAAAAACTTCTAACCAGTTTTTCGTATTATAACTGTGCATGATGTAAATGGTATTGCATTAAACCTTGAATGGGTTGGTTGGTAAATATACCTGTTTTTATGCCAAATGAATCGCAGGCCAATTGTAATTCATCTTTGAAATTAACTGCCACTGAGCCTACAAAATGCACGGGCACATTTGTGTAATTTTCAAATTTACAAATATGGGGTTCTATAAATTGAGTAAATCCCGATATCAATATTTTTTGAATGGTAGGATCCGATTTGTGTGCATGTATGAATTTCATAAAAGAAGCAAGATACACATTGGCCCCAGGTTGTTGGTACACCTGTTTGAAAATATTTTCCTTTTCAACACCAGAATTTTCCAATGCCGAATTTATTTCCGCACTTAAATTGTGGTACAAATAGTTTTTCAACAATTCTTTTCCAAACCATGCCCCACTCCCTTCGTCGCCTAAAATATAACCCAAAGCCGGCACTTTTTCATATAAGGTTTTTCCATCGAAATAGCAGCTGTTGCTGCCAGTTCCCAAAATACAAGCAATTCCAGAATTGCTTCCACATGTGGCCCTCGCCGCACCCATTAAATCATGGTCCACTTCAATTTGGGCATTTTTAAAAACCCTACTTAACGCATCTGAAACTGTCTTTTTTCTATCGTCGCTGCTGACACTGGCACCGTAAAAAAATACTTTTGAAACCTCCTCAGAAAATTGAATTAAATCAGAATTTTTTAAAATTTCAGATTCAATAAACACGGAATCGTGAAACATGGGATTAAAGCCCATGGTATAAAATGGCAATAATTCTTGGTTATTGTTACATATTAACCAATCGCACTTTGTACTTCCACTATCGGCTACCAGTATCATAGAGCAAATATAATTGTTTGGCTTTGGAATCATTTGAAATGTGAATTAGTTTTGAAAAAAATAAAAGTGTGAAATTTATCTATAACACATATATAGTTTTTTTAAAATTTATTGCTGTAGCTCTATTTATTCAGGCCAACTGTGTAAGCGCGCAGACCTTCAGTTTTGCTCCTTCTTATTCCAGAATTTACAATTTATGGATGCACAAAACCGCCAACCACTACCAGGTGGGGAATGCCGTGCAGTTGCAAATGGGATATCACCAACCCATTGTATCAAAAAGAAACCGATTGCTCTCATTTCAATTGGGCGTTTATCGCGCAGAAATGCACTACCAAGTTTTTGAACCCAATAAAGTATGGAATATGCACTTTGTTGAAAAGGGAGTTGGAATTGAGTCAACTTTAGAATTGCTGAAGTCCCACAAAGGGAAATTTGCGCTGGCCTCTGGAATTGGATTTAAATTACCCTTATATGCAGAAGGCCTGAGTGCTATTGAGGAGGAATATTTTATTATCAATTCCAACCAAATTCAGTTGTATTACAATATAAAAGAAGAACCTGTAATTAAACAAAAAAATACCGCAGCATTTCAGGTATTTATTCCTATAAAAATGAATTATTTGTTTGTACAAAGAAATCGGTTCAATGCATCTTTATTTTACCAATTTAATTGGGCCTTGAATCCAGAAGTAGTAGCAGATTATCCATTTACCACAAACCAACATAGGCTTGGCTTACAATTGGGTTTTTAGACTGGGTTTTTGTGGAATTATTCTTTCTTTTTAAATGGCTTTATAAGCAACCTAAGGCTTTGATCATAGGTAATATAACTCCAAAGCCAATTGATAAAAATGAGCAAGCGATTTTTCACACCCACTATCGACATTAAATGCACAGCCATCCAAATTACCCAAGCAATAAAACCACTGGGTTTAAACTTGCCCAATTCAGCAACTGCCAAGTTTCGGCCCACAGTGGCCATGGAACCCAGGTCTTTATAAGTATAATTTTTTAATGCTTTTCCTTTTTGGGCGGCAATTAAATTTTTTGCAAAAAGTGCACCTTGTTGTATTGCAGGTTGCGCAACTTGTGGATGTCCCTTGGGCCAATTGGGGTCTTCCACCCAAGCCTGATCGCCAATGCAATACACATTTTCACAACCTTTTACTTTTAGTTTTCCATCGGTTAAAATTCTTCCATTTGGTGCCAAAGAAGTGCTTGGAATTCCGTCTATTTGAAATGCTTTAATGCCTGCTGCCCATAACATGAGTTTATGTGGAATACTGTTACCAGAATTCAAGAATGCGATATTATTTTCAACCTTTTCCAAGCGCGTATTTAATACCACTTCTACTCCCAATTTTTGTAAATATTTCAGGGCTTTAGCACTACTTTTTTCGCCCATATTTGACAATATCCTATTTGACCCCTCGATCAACCAAATTTTCATCATATTAAAATCGAGTTCCGGATAATCGTTAGGGAACATCATTTTTTTCATTTCGGCCAGTGAGCCGCTGAGTTCAACGCCGGTAGGTCCGCCACCAACTACAACGATATCAATATTCTCACTGCTTCCTTTGTTCACAGCATCTTCAAGCATTTGCAATACCTGATTTCTGAGGTACAGCGATTCACTTACTGATTTCATTCCCAAAGCATGGTTTTCAAATCCAGCATTTCCAAAAAAGAAAGAACCCGCACCCATTCCCAATAACAAATGGTCGTAAGTAATCTCCCCCATGTCGGTATTGAGTATTTTATTTTGGGTTGAAACGCTGTTTACAGTGGCTGTTCGCACATGAATATTTTGGACCTTATGAAAAATTTTGCGCAGGGGAAAAGACACACTGCTGGGTTCCAAACCACTCATGGCAACCTGGTAAAACAGGGGTTGAAATTGGTGGTAATTATTTTTGTCAATCAACACTACCTGAAAGGATTTGTTGCGCAAAGTCCTTGCAGCTTTTAATCCGCCAAAACCGCCTCCAACAATTACTACACGGGGATGTGGAGAATCAGGTACACCAAGATTTGTATTTGTGGGCATTGTTTATGTTTGCAAATTAACAACTCAATTACGCATTGGGCGTGCATTCAGAGCATTTTTTATTTCTTGTTTATATGGGTATAAAAGGTTAATTTCGCGCCTCATTTTTCAAAGCAGGTATGTTAACCGTTTCCAATGTTTCGCTAAGGTATGGCAAGAGGGTTCTTTTTGAAGATGTGAATCTAAAATTCACTTCTGGCAATTGTTATGGCATTATTGGTGCCAATGGTGCTGGAAAGTCTACTTTTTTAAAAATACTTTCAGGTGAGATTGAACCCAATACAGGTTCAATTAACATGGACCCAGGAAAGCGCATGGCCGTATTGAGCCAGAATCACTTTGCATTTGACGAGGTACCAGTACTTCAAACCGTTTTGCGCGGACATGAAAAATTGTGGAGCATTATGGAACAGAAGGAGGCTTTGTATTCTAAAACTGAGTTTACCGATGAAGATGGAATCTTGGCCAGTGAGTTGGAGGGTGAGTTTGCAGAATTGGACGGATGGAATGCCGAAAGCGATGCCGCAACTATTTTGAGCAATTTGGGTATTCCTGTGGGTCAGCATGAAACCTTGATGAAAGATTTAAGTGGTACCCAAAAAGTAAGGGTATTGCTGGCCCAATGTATCTTCGGAAATCCTGATGTATTGCTGATGGATGAACCTACCAATGACTTGGACGTTGAAACCATTCGCTGGCTGGAAGATTTTTTGGCAGAATTTGAAAACACAGTATTGGTGGTGAGTCACGACCGACACTTTTTGGATAATGTATGTACCCATGTTTGTGATATCGATTTTAGCCACATAAAAATTTATTCTGGTAACTATACATTTTGGTACCAAAGTTCTCAGTTGGCTTTGCGTCAACGTGGCGATCAGAATAAAAAGGCCGAAGAGAAGAAAAAGGAATTGCAAGAATTTATTGCACGCTTTAGCGCCAATGTGGCCAAAAGCAGACAAGCAACTGCCCGCAAGAAAATGCTGGATAAGTTGGATATTGAAGAAATTCAGCCATCTACACGCCGTTACCCCGGTATTGTTTTCAGGCAAGAACGAGAGGTTGGAGATCAAATATTAACAATCGAAAAATTATCGGCAAAAAACAATGGGGTTGTGCTTTTTAGCGACCTCAATTTTACTGTAAATAAGGGTGATAAAATTGCTTTTATTTCCAGGAATACCTTGGCATTAAATACTTTTTTTAAAGTATTGTGGGGTGAATTAAAACCCGATACAGGCACTGTTAATTGGGGTGTTACCACCAAAATGAGTTATTTGCCAAACGAAAATGCACATTTTTTTACAGCACCTGTAAATTTAATAGATTGGTTGCGCGAATATTCTGTAGAAAAAGACGAAACTTTTATCCGCGGATTTTTAGGCCGAATGTTATTTGGCGGTGAAGAAACTTTAAAAATGTGCAATGTGCTTTCAGGTGGTGAAAAAGTGCGCTGCATGTTAAGTAAAATGATGATACAAAATCCGAATGTGTTGGTGTTGGATGAACCTACCAACCACTTGGATTTGGAAAGCATTCAAAGTTTGAACAACGGTCTTATTGAATACGCTGGTATCGTGTTGTTTCACTCACATGACCAGGAAGTAATCAATACCATTGCAAACAGAATTATAGAAATCACCCCTCATGGCATGATCGACAAATACATGTCGTATGAGGAATACGCAGAAGATGCCACAATTCACCAACGCAGGGAGGAACTTTACAACCTTTCGGGCGCAACAGCATAAAAAAATTAACATGAAAATATATCAAATTTCAATTTTGGCAGCAGTAGTAGCGCTGATAGCGTCCTGCGGCGGCCGTTCCATCAATCCAAAAAAGAACCTAAAAACCTCTATGGATTCTTTTAGTTACATTGTTGGAAATCAAGTAGGCAATTACCTCCGCGGTCAGGGTGTGGAAAAGCTCGACTACAGTTCATTGGTTAAAGGTATTGAAGATGCCATGCTTAAAGACAGCGGTTTCGCTATTAAAGCAGAATCTATGGAAGGCATTCAACAAGCTTATGTAATGAAAGAGCAGGAGAAAAAAATTAAAGTATTGCAAGAAGCTACCAAAAAATGGGTTGCTGAAAATGCAAAAAATGCAGGTGTAGTTGCTTTGCCTTCTAAAGGGCAATTTAAAATGGTGAAAAAAGGAACCGGCCCAATGCCAGGACCTTATGATACCGTTGAATATACCATGGTGGTAAAAGACCAAAAAGGCAACCTTAAAGGAGATACCCGTTCAAGGGGTGTAAATCCCAAAGACCCTGTAAATAAATTGTTTATTGCTCCAATTCAGGAGGCTTTCCAACAAGCACCAGAAGGTTCTACTTTTGAAGTGTACATCCAAAATGATGTATATCCAAGATTGGGCCGTCAAGAATCTTTGGAAGATAAATTTGGCATTACTATTCTCACTGTTGAGTTGCTCAAAGTAACTCCAGGAAAAGCCCCTGCGCCTGGTTCTGAACCCAAAGAACCTGCGATGGATGGTGGCATGAATGGACAATAATTGATATTCATCAAAATAAAAAAAAGGAGATTTTGTCTCCTTTTTTTTATGCCCAATTGTTTTTTAAAAAAATATGAATTGGAAAGAATATGGTTTATTTTCTAATGTGTTCGAATACCAGTTTGGCTTTAGAATCCAGTGAAATGTTTTGATTTTGAAACTCAAATCCGGCTAGGGTTGAAGTGGGATAATTTTTAAAATGATAACCAGAAAATTGCATGGCCAATTCACCCACACTTGGATTGTGTCCCACCACCAAAATACTTTTCATATCGTGCTTGTTTACAGTATCAATATATGTTTGAATACTTCCCATATAAAGTGATGCCCAATATTCAATTTGTATCCCTAGAATATTGGCAACAATTCTTGCGGTTGCAGCAGCGCGAAAAGCAGGACTGGCAAGGATGATTTGAGGATGTAAAGCAGATGATTTTAATGCAATTGCCGCTTCAGCAACTTCAATTCTTCCACGCTGTACCAATATTCTTTCAAAATCCTCGCCTGAATCACTAAAATCTTCTGTTTTTCCATGGCGCATGAAAATAACTGTTTTATTCATGGCTTAAATTTTAAAAAAGAAATGCCAATGAATACCCAACCTGCAGCAAGTGATGTACCACCAATAGGGGCTATGGCACCCAGTATTTTCCATCCTGCACCCAATATTTGGTGAAATGACAACAAGTAAAGACTAAGGCAAAAAAGGATCATACCAATAATTATGAGCCAAATTCCTGCAGTTAATAATTTCTGTTTGATTTTGGGCAACAAGGAAATTGCCAAAAGTCCTAGGGATGAAAGAAATTGGTATTCAACACCGGTATGAAATGTTTTTAAATATTTCAAATCAATGCTGCCATTTTGCACCAAAGCTTCCATTCCATGGGCATTCCATGCGCCTAGGATTACAGAAATGGCCAATGAAAAAGAAGCGAAAGCCGCTGTTTTTGAATTCATTTATTTTTCAAAAGCTTTTTCAATCAATTGATTGATATACTGTCTGTGGTCGCGGGTATCTTTATCACCAGCCACTGCTGCTTTCATTTTCTTTTGTATATCCAACAATTGCGCAGTAGCCCTTGCCTGACTGATGTTGTCGTATGCAAATGAGGTTTTAAATCCGGCTATTGCTGTTAAATATTTTACATAGTTTATTTGAAGATTTTGGCGGTAGGTATTTACATTTCCTGCTAAGTCTTCTTTAAAAATGGCATCGGTTAAATCGGTCATCATTTCACCTACGGAATAGGTGTTGCCATATTCACGGCTATCGGTCATCCGTTGCAACACACTTGGGCTAAGAAGGTGCATCAATACAGAAACTTGAATGCCTTCTACTTGGTCATGTAATTTTGGATCTTCTGTGCTTGCAAAGAAATTATAGCCCCGTCTTTGTGATTGTAAATAAGGAATTAAACTATCAGGTGCCATAAGTGCGTCTGGTGCCAAAGCAAATTTGGCTATGGCCTTCATAGCGCGTTTTTGGTCGGCATAAGCCACAGGTGTATAAGGCTGTTTAGGGTTTTCAGCACCTGGTGCCACACGTTCTACATATACACCACCAACATAACGGCTAATGATGCCCAACATGCCAGCTTGTCCCGACATTAAATTGTTGTAAGAATTTTTTAATTCTTGATAGCTTTCGCCTTCATTGCCATATCTGCTGAGCAAAGTAGGCAAGATTTGTTTGATGAGTTCAATTCTTTCAATACCATAAGTAATCGCATCGGATGAAAGGTCGTTTACCATAACTCTAGGGTCAATGCCTTTGCCTTGGGAACGCATATCATCGGCATCATTTCCAAATGTGAGCACTTTTTCACCGCTTCTGCTTAGGATTTTATCCAAACGTTTTTGCTCTGCTTCAATGTCGTCATTTGCAATAGAATACCCATATTCTATAGCCCATAAATCATAGGGACCTGGTTTGGTTTGACAATAATTGATGTCTTGTTTTCCATTGTGGTGCAAGTTCAAAGCGGGGTAGTCCATTACACTGCCAATTAAGCCGCTGGCATCGGTGCCCGTCAAACTTTTTAGTTCAGCAGGAGAAAGCAATTGTGATGCCTTCATGTTGTGTTGCAAACCCATGGTATGGCCCATTTCATGTAAAACCAAATAGTACAGTGACTGTTGAATCAAGCGGGTCATTTCTATTTGTGATGCGCCGGAAGCTTTTAGCATTTGCATACCCATAATGGCCTCATTGTGCAAATGATTGCCAGCTTCGCAAAAGTGCTCTTGCCCTGCGCGGTTTTCGAAAAGTTTTTCGGCATTAACCCTATTGGTTACAAATATGTATTCCAGCATGATATCGGCACCCAAAATTTCTCCGGTTCTGGGATTTACAAAGCTGGGTCCGTAACCACCAAATGGAGGTGCAGGAGAAGAAGTCCAGCGAAGCACGTTGTAGCGAATATCGCCTGCATCCCAGGTAGCAGTGTCGGGTTGCTCAAATACTTGCACTGCATTGATAAATCCTAGGGGTTCGAAAGCCCTGTTCCATTCCAAAGCTGCTGCTTTAATAATGGGCCTGTATTCTAATGGGGTGGTATTTTCTATCCACCAAGTAATGGGCTTTACGGGTTCGCTTTTGGCGGCTGTAGGATCTTTTTTAACCAAATTCCATCGGTGAATCAAATCACGGTAGTTTACCGCATCGGTGGTGGTCATGTCATTTACCTCTTCTGCAAAATATCCAATTCTGGGGTCATCAAAACGCGGTTGATAATTGTTTTGAGGCATGGCAATAATGCTGTGTTGCATGGTTACCGAAACCGAACGCGCATCTGTTACTTCTTCTCCACCGCCCGACATGGGGTAGGGATTGTCGAACACATACCTCACCACCAAATCAATATTTTCAGGATACCCTTTTACCCTTTCATAACGGGATTTTGCTTTGGACAAACTGCCTAAGGAAAATGCCATACCTGCCAAGGGGTTCATGGGTCTTGGTGAAGGCTTAATTTGGTGCAATTTTTCGGTTAAAAACAACTCATCTGCATCAATCAAATATTCGCCAGTTTTTTCATTTATGGCTTGAATTTTTTCAAAGGCAAGTGAAGCATTGCTAATATTGGTACTTGCGCTTTTGGACAATGTGCTTTTGGGGTCAAAAAAATACTGGGTATTTTGTTGTTCAAATTCAATGTTGTCGTATACTTTTTTAATGAGAAAAACACGGCTTCCTCTAAATTGACCTTTGTGAAAACCTGCAGGCAATACCCCGTTTTCAGTATAGGTAAAATGGATATATTCTTTATTTAATTGTTCTTTTTTAACCAGCATAAATACCTGACCATTTGTGCTGTCTTGGTACAAGGTAAAAAGCCCGTCCATTTTTACACAATTTTTTATTTTAGAATCAATGGAAGGCAATTTTGAAGCAGGTTTTGCTGGTGGCACGGCAGCAGCAATATCAGCCTTGTTTTTGTCTTTTTTCTTTTTTTGAGCCAGTGCCGGTGAGGCGAAAATGGCAAATGAGAGTAGCAGAAATGCAGCTTTTTTCATGTGATATAAGGGTACAATTATAATCAAAGCAGCTTCAATATGCATCAATAAAATCGACAAATCGACAAGAGAACGCGTAGGATTGGGGACTGTACTGCTTGGAGAGTATAAAATCAAACAGCCGGGATTTAGAGAAACGCATCGGAAAGCCCATTTTCTGTTGGTTGCTAAACAAATTTGTAGTGATTGTTTTTTTTCTTACCTTTGCACCCCGCTTAGGTAGAAATACCCAAATCGGGGTTGGTGTTGCTTTCATTTCAATGAAAGTAGCAGCATCAGAGAAAGAATTGCATGCGTAGCTCTCCCGATAGCTATCGGGATGGATAGGCATCTGAAAGAATTGCATGCGTAGCTCAATTGGATAGAGCATCTGACTACGGATCAGAAGGTTTGGGGTTCGAATCCCTACGCGTGCACCGAGAACAGACAAGGGTTTCAAGAAATTGAAGCCCTTCTTTTTTGCCCTTGGTTTTTGAGATTTGCAAACAATTTGCAAACAGTGGCTCCGATGTGTTTCTTATACCCTCACTCCAATGTTTGCCTTTGCCAAGGGCACTTTGGGTAATTTTAGTTTCATTGACTTTAGTGTAGAACTGAATTTTACCATTTACAAAATTCGCGAGTATTGCAATTCTTAAGCGAATATTTATCTTTACAACTTTAACACAGATGGCGAAGAAAGAAGTTAAAGAAAAGCTGATTGAAGCAGTACTTTGGGAAGCAGCGAATAAGTTGCGGGGTAGCGTAGAGCCTGCTGAATACAAGCATGTGGTATTAAGTCTTATCTTCTTGAAGTTTGCCAGCGATAAATTTGAAGAACACAGGGCCAAACTCATTGCCGATGGCAAAGAGAAATACATAGAAAAACCCGAGTTCTATAATATGAACAATGTGTTCTTTTTGGAGGAAACGAGCCGTTGGAGTTATTTGATAAAGAGGGCGAAACAAAATGATATTTCATTGCTCATAGACACTGCTTTGCACACCATTGAAAAAAATAACAAAGCATTAAAAGGAGCATTGCCCGACAATTATTTTTCTCGATTGGGTTTGGATGTCACCAAACTGGCAACTTTGCTAGATACCATAAATGATATTGATACCACAAAGGATCCAAAACAGGATTTGGTAGGCAAGGTGTATGAATATTTTCTTTCAAAATTTGCATTGGCAGAAGGCAAGGGAAAAGGAGAATTTTATACCCCCAAAAGTATCGTAAATCTTATAGCCGAAATGATAGAGCCATACCGCGGCATTATCTATGACCCAGCCTGTGGTTCAGGTGGCATGTTCGTGCAAAGTATTAAGTTTATTGAGGCCCACAATGGCAATAAAAAAGAGATTTCTATCTATGGGCAAGAGTATACCAACACCACTTATAAACTGGCAAAGATGAACCTTGCAATACGCGGGATAAGCGGAAACCTTGGAGAGAAAGCTGCCGACACCTTTGCTGATGACCAACACAAAGACTTGAAAGCCGATTACATCATGGCTAATCCGCCTTTTAATCAAAAAGATTGGCGAGCCGAGAACGAATTGAAAGACGACCCACGTTGGAGGGGTTATGATGTGCCACCCAAAAGCAATGCCAATTATGGCTGGATATTGAATATGGTGAGCAAGCTAAGCGACAATGGGGTGGCGGGTTTTATATTGGCAAACGGTGCTTTAA
>JADYZD010000058.1 GCA_020853295.1 Bacteroidia bacterium
CGAACCAATATACCTTCAATAAATCCATAAAGGTTAAATACAGGACCGCCAGAGTTACCGTGGAATGCATCTAAGTCTGTTAAGAAAGAGGTAGTATAATCTTCGTTATTGGTTACGTGTGCACTGTCGGCCACTTTCAAGGGCAAACCACTTGGAGAACCAATCATAGCCACCATATCATCAAAAGTTACGGCTCCACCTGTGCGGAATTTGTATGGTTTGCGGTCGGTTCTGCGGTTCAAGCGGATTACACAATAGTCGTACAATCTGTCGTTGGTTAATTTGGTATCCAAAATCTCTACACCATAGTATTGGTTAGATTCTGGAACGGTAATGTAACCGCCGCTTCTGTTGTAGTTCACGTCAGACGTGTAATCAAATATCCAAATGGTATTTTTTAAATCTTCTTGGGTTTTAATGCAATGGCCTGCAGTTACCAAAATATCGGGTGCAATTAAGAAGCCAGTGCAAAAACCTGCTGTAGGTTGGTCTGCAAAATTTACTCCTTTATCCAAAGGATAGTCACCAAACACCCTGTTGAGGTATGTTTTTAAATCCAAGGTAGAAATTTTATCACCATTTACTTGTGATTTTTCTACTGCCGTTGCAGTTGCACGCATATAATCGCGATACTGCCAACGGGTTTTAGCTTCTGCCCTTGTGTCGGGCCCAAACGCGCCTCTTGCTGCGTCATCTTTGTGTCCATACCAGGGCACTTTTTGTCCATATGCCAAGATAGATAATCCTGCCATAGTGAGGGTGAAAAATAGTTTTTTCATGTCTGCGATTTTAATCAAATTGGTTTTCATTTTGAGTTTTATTTGTTGGTTTTATCATTTATACCTCATCTTTTAAAAAGGTAAATGATAATGGCATAATTTTTGTGCATATGGCCATTTTTTTTTCAATTTTGAATAAAGGCCACTGTTTACTGTATTTGCCGTTTACCAATAGGGTAATTCAGCAGCAAATTAAACGAAAAAAAGGCCGCTAACGGCCTTTTTTTCAATGAATTATTTTTTTTATTTCATTCTGAAAATATACTCTTTGGTAGTTCCACCTCCTGATGCCTTTTTCACATAAAGGGGTTCACCTCTTGTAGTTTTGTAAGAATAGCTGAACAATTTGGCAGCAGGGTGCTCTTGTTCTTCAGTACCACCAGCACCTCGTGTGTTGAATATGTGCCTGAAACTTACTGGCACTTCAGTGATAAATATTTTAAAGGTGTATTTGCCAAAATAGGGCCCAGTAAATCGGCGGGCAAAATCTGTGATGTCTCTTGTTGCTCCGGCAGGTATCAAATAATCGGCAGGCTGTTCATTTAATGCATAATTCGGCACCACCACTTCTACCTTTCCTGCTGGATTGATTTCTAAAATATTGATATAGGCATCTTTCATTCCAGAGTTTGTTATGGTCATAAATACCACATCGTCCACCTCCAATTCATAATTGCCATTAATCATTTTCTTGGCCATATCTACATCTGCGAGCAAGGGCATGCCGTCGTTGTCCCGGCCATTCATGTGCTGAATAGAAAATGTAACATCTACATTTAAATTGGGATCGCTGAAGTTGGCATTGATCATCATTTTTCCTTGCATATATTCTGCAAGTTGCTTGTTCAAGGTTTCAAAATTGGGCACAGAATCAAAAGGCCTTCTGCCATCAGGCAGGTACAATGCATAATTGTTGTTGCAATAGTCCACTACCAAATCCGCTTCTTTGTCGTTCCAATTGATAAATTCCAATTTGGAAATATTGTCTTTGATTTTTCCTTTTACATTTCCTTTAATGTTGTTGCCCAAGGTTAAATTTAATTTGGCGGCACCAAATTGTTGTTCCAAAACAAAACACCACAATTGGCTGCCGTTGTACCCATTTAATTCTCCATTGTGTTCTACCCAGCCAGTACTCATACTTGCACTGCTAATGGTGGTGGTGAAAATGGCCTTGTCTGCAATATATTCGGTACTTCCAGCAGGCATAAATGCCACCTTAGAACCTTTGTACAAGCCAGACAATGTGCCACCTGCTATTTGCGCTTCGCTAGAAAGAACAAATTTCACTGGGTAATAATTGCTTTGTTTAATTTCCTTGCCGCCGAAAAGGCTGCGGTTTGCATTGCCTTCCAATACGGGTACTTGAGACAAATCCATACTGGTCATGGTGCACTGTATTTGAGAAAACAATTTCAAATAAGAATCACCGGGTTTTAATGTGTTGAGGGCTTGAGAAATAGCAAGACTCAAAGAGCCGTAGCCTTTGTATTCTTGGTTGGGTTCGTGTGCGCGACTTGCAGAAAACAACACCACAGGTGCCATTTCTTCGTCTTCTGCAACAAAGGCATCCACTGCACCTGGATCTTCTACTTTTATTTTATTGAGTGGGTTAAAATCGGGTGGGGCAAGCGCGCCTTTGTTTCCGCGGGTTACAGGACCTCTTAGTGCAGTGCCGCTGTGGCAAGCATCGGCAACTACCACTACATCTCCGGTTGGGCCAACCGCAGCACGAATTTTTTTAACCCAATTGCCCAATTCATCATCGCGCAAGTGTTTTTCTCCTTTATAACCATTTGTATAGGTACTGGGTGCATCATAGGTGGCAATGCACTCATCATATCC
>JADYZD010000059.1 GCA_020853295.1 Bacteroidia bacterium
AAGGAGGCATAACGTCGGGGAATGTTGGTGGCAATAAATGGAACCTTGTTTTCTTTGGCAAACAATACCATGGGCTTATAATCGGTTTTGTAGTTGGGCCACAACCTTGCCGCTGCTGCAAATTCTTTATCTGTGTAAAGGTTTTTCAAAAAACTATCCAGTGCATTTTGGTTGTCGGCTTCAAACATTTCCGCACCCAAAACCAGTTTTTCTTTTTTTATGGCAAACAAATCTTTGAGCAGTTCTGCCTCTAACCAATGGCAAATGGGGTCGTTGTGCAATTCTCCAAACAACACAATATCCGCCTCGCTGGCAGCTTTTAACAGCTTTTCATAAGAACTTGTTTTTCCGTTGTATTTAAAAATGGTGAAAGCCGTTTTACCGCTTTTCAGCGCAAACGAGCAGAGCATAAAGCCCAGAACAGGAAGCAAATACTTGGCTTGCATGCTTCAAAAGTAACATTTAGCCAGTATAAAAAAGATTACAAATTTGCCAAAACTGAAGGGTGTGCCTTTTGAACAATCAAATTCTTGATCCTGTTCAAGTTTTCTGTGGCTTCTCCTTGGTTGTAAACCACCAAATCACAACGGTTTTTATGGGGCAAAATATGGGCATTAAACGAGGGCAACACATGCTGTTGCCACTGGTACAAGCTGCGTTCTTCAGGTATACCGCGTTCGGTGGTGTCGCGCCGCAAGCGGCGCGACAAACTCGTGTCCATCTCCGCTTCTATAAATATGCGGCAGTTCAGCAATCCGTCTATTTGTGGCAAATCAAACAAAAACAATCCCTCGGCTACTATTATTGGTGCTGCAGAAACAATTTCCACCTTCTCAGGTGCATTGTAGTTCTCAAATTGGTATTTTTTTACCATTACAGCATGCCCTTCAATCAATTTCAATAAATCTTCCTGAAACTGCTCAAAATACAAGGCTGTTGGCAAATCAAAATTCACCACCCCGTTCCCGTCCTTTTGTTGCTCATGCAGCGGTTTGTAATAATCATCAAAACTGATAACGCATACCTTTTCTGCATACAACTCCTTTATCCTATCAATAAAAAATGTCTTGCCTGCCCCACTAATTCCGCTTATGCCCACCACCAAAGGCACCAAACCTACTGTGCTCACTTTTTGCTCTTTTTCCGAGGTCTTTTATACAAGCGTTCTTTTACGATATTGCCATCTTCATCATAGTCTTGCTCCATTAAAATGCGGCCTTGGGTGTCGTAAAAAATCCAGTGTCCTACCATGGTGCCACTCTCATAATTGCCTTCTCTATGCTGGTAGTTGCTTACCAATCCATATTGCCAAAAACCGTCTGCTTTGCCATCGGCGTAATTGCCCAAAACCTCTACCCCATGTTTGGTATCATACCTGGCTACAGTCCCAGTCGTTGGATCCATCTCGGGCTTGGTTTTATTGTAATACTGTTTAAACTCGCCATTCAAAATTCCATATTGATAGTTATTTACCGTTAAAGTATCTCCAGTAAAGTCATAGAGAATAAACTCTCCATGCTTTTCTCCGTTTAGGTAGTGTTCTTCTTCTATCAATTGGCAATTCACCTCATTCCAAATTCGGCGAATGCTGACGAGTTTTCCTTTCTTATAATAGCTTTCTATAGCTGCACACCCGCTTTTCTTGTGAAACTGGTAATACTTGCCATGTCTTACTCCCATGTTGTATTCACTTTCCGACCACACCACACTGTCGCTGTAAAATTCTGTCACCTCTCCATGCGGAAGGTTATTTACATAATTTGCTACCTGCTCCGGAGCACCATTTTTAAACCAACTTTTGCTCACTCCATGTCTTATTCCCAGCGAATACATCACTTCATACTTATGGATTCCGGTGGAGTAAAAACCCTGTACCAAACCGTCCAATTCTCCCCTTTTAAAATTGCCCTTGCTTTGCAATGCCCCATTGTCGTAATAATATTCATAAGGCCCATCTTTTACCCCCATAGAATATGTAATTAGGGTAACCAGTGTGCCATTGTCCATGCTCTGCTTGTACACCCCATCTTGCTGGCCTTCGTACCAAGAAAATTGTTCGTTGATTCTTTTGTTGTCCCAAAATGTAAAAGACATACCTGTAAAGGGTTTACCTTGAAAAAATGCCAACTCACCCTGAATAGTAAGGGCTTCGTGGCGTATTTTTTTTACCCCATCCTTTTTATTCGCATCTTGAGCCTGAGTAAGGCCAAAAGCAAATATTGCTATGAAAAAAAGTATGCTTCGCATGAATAAAAACTTTTCAAAATTAGTACCACACCTTAGTTTTGCCATTCTTATTTTTCCCACATCTTGTTTGAGCTCATCCAACAATATTGCATTTCCAAACCCGGAGTAACCGAGGCCTTCCCTTTCGACCAAGAAACGATGGTATGGAAAGTCATGGGAAAAATGTTTTGTTTAGGCAACATAAATGGGTTTGATAGCATCAATCTGAAGTGCAATCCAGAAAAAGCCATAGAACTGCGCGAAACATATTCCCAAATCACTCCTGGGTACCATATGAATAAAACGCAATGGAACACAGTTTATTTCGATGGACTGTCAGAAAAATTGATATTTGAACTCATAGACCACAGTTATGATGAAGTGGTACAGAAGTTGCCTAAAAGAATAAAACTTGAACTATTAAACCAATGAAGCGAATAATCATATTAGCAGGCTCCTTTTTACTGCTGGCAAATGCATTTGCCCAAAAAGGCAAAAAACCCAAACCCGTAACTTTTGAAGATGCGAAACAAAAAAACCTGGCTGTGTACAAAGTCACAGCAAAAAAAGTGAACAAGAAAACAGGCACAATTTATTCAACAACCTACATAGTGGACAAACATTACGAAAAATTCGAGGATGGCATTTACGCCGAATTTAACACCGACAGCGGAAACATCATTTGCAAATTGCACTACGATAAAGTGCCCCTTACCGTTTGCAATTTTGTGGGATTGGCAGAAGGCAGCATGCCCAACAATTTCAGAAAACCCGGTCAACCTTACTACGATTCTTTAAAATTTCATAGGGTAATAAGCATTGCCAATGGCGATGGACAGGATTTCATGATTCAAGGTGGCGATCCACTTGGCACCGGCAGTGGAGATCCAGGTTACTCTTTTGAAGATGAATTTCACCCATCCCTCAAGCACAGCGGCCCTGGTATTTTGAGCATGGCCAATTCGGGTCCAGGTACAAATGGCAGCCAGTTCTTTATTACCCACACTGCCACCAGTTGGCTCGATAACAAACACAGCATTTTTGGTGCCGTAGTGGAAGGTATGGATGTGGTACACAAAGTGCGCACAAATACCCGTATGAATTATGTACGCATTATTCGCAAAGGTGCTGCTGCCTTGGATTTCAAAGCTGATAGCACTGCATTTGGTGCGATAAGAGAAGCAAAAAAGCGCGAATCTGATTTTGCCAATTATGATGATGAAGTGCTAAAACGTTACCCCACTGCCAAAAAAACAGCTAGTGGTTTGTGGTATGTGGTTACTTCTGAAGGTACTGGCAAACAAGCCATGGAAGGCTCTCAAGTAAAAGTGCACTACAAAGGCACTTTGCCCAATGGTTTGGAATTCGACAACAGCTATAGCCGCAATGAGCCTATTGGTTTTGCCATCGGCGTTGGACAAGTAATCCCAGGTTGGGATGAAGGTATCGCGTTGATGAAAGAGGGCAGCAAATATTTGCTTATTATCCCTTCTAAATTGGGTTACGGCACTAGGGGTGCCGGCGGAGTAATTCCACCAAACAGCACCTTAATTTTTGAAACCGAATTGGTAAAAGTGGTAGAACCGAATAAAGACCTTGATTTTGCTACTGATGCTGCCAAAGTATTGGCCAAATACCCCAATGCTAAAAAAACCGCTAGCGGTTTATGGTATGTGGTGGTTGAAGAAGGCACAGGCGAGCAAGCAGAAAGCGG
>JADYZD010000060.1 GCA_020853295.1 Bacteroidia bacterium
CCCAAAGTATTGGGGCCAACGTAATTAATGAGGTAAAAAACATTTTTATTGCCTTTTTAACTGCCAATTTGGTGATAAAAGGCAGCATTTCTCTGGGTACCATGATGTCCATTTCTTACATTTTGGGCCAACTTAACGGACATATTGTGGCTTTGATTTCATTTATGCATGATTTACAAGATGCACGTTTGAGCTTGGAAAGGGTGGGTGAAATCCACAATAGAGAGGATGAAGAACCAAGAGATGCGCAATTGTTATATGATATTCCCGCCAATGGTGATTTGTCGGTAGAACAGGTTTCCTTTCAATATGCAGGGCCTGAATCCAGTTGGGTGCTAAAAAACATTAGCATGAAGGTGCCTGCCGGAAAAATCACAGCCATTGTTGGAGGTAGCGGTAGTGGCAAAACCACCCTGCTCAAACTGTTGCTAAAGTTTTACGCCCCAGTGCGCGGAGATATTATGTACAACACCTTTAACCTGAACAAAATTTCACAACAAACCTGGAGGGAAAAGTGTGGTGTGGTACAACAAGAGGGATTTATTTTTAATGACACCATAGCAGCAAACATTGCCATTGGCGAAGACAAAATAGACCAACAACGTTTGCTAGATGCAGTTGAAATAGCCAATATACGCGAGTTTATAGAAACCTTGCCTTTGGCTTACAATACCAAAATAGGTTCTAGTGGTGTTGGGCTTTCGGGCGGACAACGACAAAGGATATTGATAGCAAGGGCGGTATATAAAAATCCAGAATACATATTCTTTGATGAAGCTACCAGTGCATTGGACTCTAAAAACGAAAGAATCATTATGGAGAATTTTAACCGTTGGTTTAAAAACAGAACCGTAGTGATTATTGCCCATAGATTGAGTACGGTAAGAAATGCCGACCAAATTGTGGTATTGGATCAGGGTAGGATTATAGAAACCGGTAACCACGAAGAATTGCTTGAAGTAAAAGGTGCTTATTATAACCTGGTTAAAAACCAGCTGGAACTGGATAAATTGGACGCTAAAGAAGCTTAAACCATGGAAAAAGAAAACGAATTAAACCTGCGAAGCGAAGAATTACAAGACATCATGAACCGCACACCCAATTGGATTTTGAGGTGGGGCATTTCTTCGATATTTATTTTAATCATATTGGGTCTTTTCCTTACTTACATTGTTGAATACCCTGAGATTATTAAAGGGCCGGTAAACATTATAACTACCCATGCACCCATAAAAATTGTAACCCAAAGCAGCGGCAACATCACAAAACTGTATGTTAAAGAAGGTGATATAGTTAAGGCAGGCACCATACTTGCCGAAATTGAGAACCCCACAAGTGCAGCGGCACTGAGCCAATTGGGCGACTATATAAAACGCTTGGAAAATCAGTTAAATGCTGGGGCCACAGTGCTTCCGTTGCCTGATACCACGGGCATAGGTCTTGGTGATTTGCAATCAATTGTAGGCAACCTGCAACTCGAAATTGTAAATAGCAATGTGCGGCATAAATTTAAAATTGATGATTCAGAAATTTCTGGCTTGCAAGAACGGATTAATAATGAACGTGAATTGCTCAGGATTAATGAAAACATACTGGCTATAGCTGTAAAAGATTTGGAGAACCTGCGCACCAAATATGAAACCGACAAAGTTTTGTACGAGCAAGGTGTGGTTTCTAAATCCGATTTCATTCAACTGGAATCTAATTTTAGGGCCAAACAACTGCAAGTTGAAAACTACAGGCAAAACAAAGTGCAAAATTCCATTGCACTCAACACAATGGTGCAGCAACTGAACCAAAGTGGGTATCAAAAAGTGAGTAAAAACGAGGCCAGCGAAGGTTCCATACGTGCATTTATTCAAAACATTCGCAGTTACATTATTGGCTGGAAACAACGTTACAGTTTGGTTGCACCAGAAGATGGCAAGGTGAGCTTTATGTTTCACCTACAACCCCAGCAATTTGTAAAAGCTGGCGAATCGCTATTTGGCATTGTGCAAGAAGATGAGAAGTTTATCGCTGTGGCATCCGTACCTACTGCAGGATTGGGTAAGGTAAAAGTGGGCCAAAAAGTATACATTCAATTGGACCATTTTCCATATTACGAATACGGTATGGTTGAGGGAGTTGTAGAACATATTGCGGTATTGCCCAACGGTAGCGATTACCGCATTGAAATAAAGATGCCAACGGGCATGAAATCTACCCACGGCCAAGTGCTAGCTTATACCCCAGAAATGCAGGGAATGGCTGAAATTGTCACTGAAGACAAACGGGTAATCGAACGCATTTTTCAATCCTTTATGAAAGTTTCTCAAAAAAGATAAACCCATGAAAAAACTTGTCACCCTCATAGATTTCACCGGTGTTTGTGAGCTGTCTTTGGAGCATACCGCCATCATTGCAAGAGAAAGTGTTTCACAACTCATTTTGTTGCATATTGTAAATGACCCCGCAGAAAAACACAGGGAAAAAGAGATAAAAGAAGAAGTGCGCAAATTTGCACACTACCTAGAAGCCGAAGGTGTTCCCTTCTCCATTCATATTGACTATGGGCCATTTTTTGAAACTATTGGACATAGCCTAAAAGCCTTAAATGCGGATTTGCTGATTGTGGGCACACATGGATTAAAAGGAATCAAACAAAACTTTGTGGGTTCTAATATCCTAAAACTCATACGTCTCATAGAAATGCCTGCGTTGGTGGTACAAAGCCATTCCACCACACCCATAGAAGGTTACCACCAATTGTTGGTGCCATTGTTGGGCAAAACTGAAAACGCAGAATTGGCCAACCCAGTAGCTGCATTTGCTAAAATTTTCAATGCCCATGTACAATTTCTTACTTTTTTCACACCTGAAAATGAGGAAGAAGCGCGAAAACGCACAGCAGCTTTAAATGAAAGTATTGCAGCTCAAGGAGTAAAAACGCAAGTAGAATTGGAAAAATCCAGTTTGTACAGCAGCAGTTTTTCGCGTTCTATAGTAGAATTTTCAGACATTATTGATGCGCAATTAATTACGCTAATTATCAATAAAGAATTCGAAAACTATTTTAACGAAACCGATCAAGAAAACATTCTGCTCAACAGGCTGGGGAAACCCGTTTTGTGTATATAATTACAACAATCCAGGGCCGGTATTTTGTTTTTCATAACCCATATCTTTGGGCTTTTTTGGCAAGGCTGCGCCCATATTTGCCAATTCATCACACCTTTCATTTTCAGGCACACCTGAATGCCCTTTTACCCAATGAAATTGTGGTTTAAACCTTTCATATAGCGGTAATAATTGTTGCCACAAATCTGGATTTTTCACCTTGGCCCAACCCTTTTTTTTCCAATTGAACAACCAGCCTTCGGTAATGGCATTGCACACATACTTGCTATCGGTATAAATATCAATTCGGATTCCAGCTTGTTTAATGGTTTGTAAGGCCCTAATTACTGCCAACAATTCCATGCGGTTGTTGGTGGTTAATTGAAATCCTTCGCACAATTCTTTCCTGTGTTGACCGTACATTAGCACTGCGCCAAATCCACCTGGGCCTGGATTCCCAAGGGCACAACCATCGGTGTACACTACTATATTGCCACTCATTTACAAGGGGCGCAAGTTAATTCCATAAAATTCATAAATCTATTATTTCATTACTTTTTGTACAATATAATGTACTTCAAAAATTGTGTGTTTTATTGATTGAAATTGCCATATACCTTTGACCAATAAAACAATACACTATGAAAAAATCCACTATCATCTTTGCAATTCTAGTATTTACTGGAAATGCATTCTCTCAAATTCCCAAAGGTTCTGTTTGGGGCATGCTAAATTTCGCTATGTCTTCTGAAAAAGTAGAATATTCTACAACAGTAGCTGGAAATTCTGTGGTTTCGGGAGATAATGAATACAGATCGAGCAATATCGGACCAGGTGTATTGTACTTTATCAAAGACAATTTGGCAGTTGGACTCAGTGTAGGCCGAAGTGGAAATAAAAGTACAAACACCAGTGTTTCTCAAAGCACCAAATATGAAAGCAAATCCTCTGGTATTGGGATGGCTTTAAGTTTAAATAAATTTTACAATGTGTCTGATCAATTTAAGCCATTTCTAGCTTTTAATATGGGCACAAATCCATCTAAAAGCACCAATACAACAACCAATACCACCACAAATATTTCTTCTAAAACAGAAAATGAATACAAATCTTCTTATGTCAATTTCGGTGGTGGATTTGCATTTTTACCAACACCCAGAATCATGTTTGCCGCTAGCCTGGCCGTAATGGGATTTGAAAAATACAATAACAAATACAATATTGTAAACGACAATTACAACACCAATAAAGGCAGTTATTTTTCGCTATATACCAATAGCAACAACTTCCTGTACAACCTCTCCTTTTCTTACCGCTTTACCAAATAAGCATATTTAAATAAAAAAAGCCCGGCAATTTGTCGGGCTTTTTTTATTTAATTCAATTTAATATTCACGTCCTTTGCAACATTAATGAACGCAGAAATAATCACCATTGGAGATGAATTGCTTTTGGGCCAGGTAATCGACACCAACTCAGCTTGGATGGGACTAAAATTGGCAGATATAGGCGTTAGCATTACCCGAAGAACCGCAATTGGTGACGATAAAACCGAAATTCTCACTGCTGTTGCTGAAGCCCAGTCACGTGTAGCCTTAGTGTTGCTTACTGGCGGCCTCGGCCCTACCCGAGATGATATTACCAAAAACACCTTGTGTGAATACTACAGTTGTCAACTTCGCCGTGATACTGATGTATTGGCTCACTTAACACAAATATTTGAAAAACGTGGCCGTCAAATGTTGGAAGTGAATATTCAGCAAGCCGATGTGCCGGAAATTTGCACAACCTTGTTTAATGCAACTGGCACCGCCCCTGGAATGCTGTTTCACGAAAACAACAAAGTATTGGTGTCTTTGCCAGGTGTACCCTCAGAAATGAAACACATTATGGAAGAGCATGTGTTGCCTTATGTGCAAACACAATTTAAACTCCCCTTTATCAAACACAAAACCATGCTTACCAGTGGCATTCCTGAAAGTCTATTGGCCCACAAACTAACCGATATTGAAGATGCATTGCCCCCACATATCAAATTGGCGTATTTGCCGAATTTCAATAGCATACGGCTTAGGCTCACAGGTAAAAGCAACAACCAGGAATCACTGGAACTTGAAATTGACCAATGGTATGATAAAATTGCTGAAATCTGCGGTGAAAACTTAGTTGCACATGGGGATGCCGATATATCTACAGTTATAGCTGAGCACTTAATTAAAAACAATGTAAGTATTGCGCTGGCCGAGAGTTGCACCGGTGGGTTTATTACCAACCAACTGATAAAACATCCTGGAATTTCTTCAGTAATGAGAGGTGGTTTGGTGAGTTATTCCAATGAAATTAAGATGCAAGAATTGGGGGTATCAGCCGATATATTAAACACAGTAGGTGCAGTTAGCGAAGCCTGCGCCAAAGCAATGGTTGAAGGTATTCGCACCAAATTCAATGCAGATATTGCCATTTCCACTACGGGCATTGCTGGCCCAGGAGGTGCTACACCAGAAAAACCAGTAGGTTTGATTTATATTGGCATTGCAAACCGGGAAAAAACCATCGTAAAACAGTTGTTTCTGCATGGAAACAGAGAGCAGTTTATGCAACGTGCATGCACTGCTGCCCTAGATTTGGTAAGGCAATTGTTGTAACCTTATTTTGTTACTTCAATTACAATTAAAACGTCCTTTTTGCTTTTAGAATCCGCGGTAAATGCAACTGATTCTGCCGTTTTATATTGAATTCCTGAAAGCAGGGTTCCATTTAATGCAGCCTCAAAAGCATCACCAAAATCTGGCTTGCCACTGGCATTCACCTTGGCTTTAATGTCTTCAAAATTCCGGGGTTCTCTAGAAATAAGCACAGCTATAAAATCAGATGTGCCTTTATCATCGGGCTGCATATTGTAGCCCCTTGGGAAAACCCTTGTTCCAGTGACACCGCAATAAGGACTGTGCTTGGGACTGTAAGGGTAAAGCACATAGCAACTCTTATCGGTTTCTTGTCCAAAAATGTAAGAATAGCATTCTACATTGTTCTTAAATTTCACTTTAAAAGGAGTACCAACTGCCATTTTAGACCTTGTACGAAAACGACCATTGCCAAGGTGTTCAAGGGAAATGTCTTCTTTGGTTTTTGGATTGAACAGCGAAAAATTTACGTCAAAAATATCGGGAATAGGCTGATTCACCTTGCCCATAGGTGCATAGGCATAAGCCTCTCTGGTCAATGAAACAAAATCGCCGTATTTTACCCATGCCACTCCATTTTCGCCCCATTCAGGACCCCAAGAATTCAGAATTTGCAAGGCACCTCCTTCTAAATTGTCATCGTACCCAATTACAGTCATGGCATGTCCTCCAAAACCCATTTGCTGGTAATCAGAACGGGTGGGATGCCACACTTTTTGCCCCATCATTTCCTGCATAAAACTTCCGCCCACCATCATTCCTATGGCAACTGGAGAGCCTGCGTTTAGGGCATGTTTAATTTGCAAAATGTCTTTTATTGTTAAGCCCGATTCTGGGTTTTCGCCCAAACGCTGGGCACCTTTAATCCTAAAATTCGCAGCCTTATCATCTAAAGCCATGGGCACATCTTGGGAGCAAGTTCTTTCATCGTATTTAAAATCGGAAAATGGAACTGCACCTTTATCCGACATCCAATCTACGGCCCTGTTGATATAGCTGCCCTGACAATTGTCGTCGAGTTTGATATTGTTGTACAAATAAGATGGACTGAATGCCACTGAATTGGGGTCTTTACCAGTTTGTTGGGCATATAAAATGGTGCGAATACTGTATGCATTGCTCCATGCCACGCAACTGCCTTGGGCACCTTGGTTCAACCTATCGGGACAATATTTCAACAATGAAACCGCTTCAGGAAGCGGATTGGTTTTGTTGTCTTCATACAAAAAGTTAAAAATATCTGATTTGGCATATTCTTCTGGTTTTAATACCCCACCAGTACTAAACGAACTGTTGTTTTGGTTATCCGCCGGTGGCATTAAGCTTCCACAACCACCGAAATAATAAATCACAGCCCCAATAATGACAATGGGAATGAGAATTTTGGGTTTTTTAAAAAGCAAAGACAGGATTAAAGGCAGAAAACTTGCGATTCCACCACCTTTACCCGGATTGGGTTGGTTACCACCACCCCCGCTATTGTCATCGAAGAATTCCTTATCATCTGGATCTTCAACCATTCTTATTGGCATGATGCGAATATATTCACACTGCTTGTATCTTCAAACATCATTTTTAAAGTAATGGCAGATTTGTCATAATTATTTTTTAAAGGCCCTGATTTAAAACACCAAGACATTCATTATGTTAATAATACTTAACTTTGCAAAACCTTATGTCGTTATCCGCAAGCAGCATTTCCAGTTTCATTGGAGGCAGTATTTTGGGCAACCCCGATATTGAAATCACTAGCGTGGCTAAGCTGGAGGATGCAACCCAAGGTAGTTTGTGTTTTTTTTCGAACCCCAAATACGAAAATGCACTTTACGACTGCAAAGGATCTGTGGTAATCGTTCCGCAGGGATTTAAACCCAGTAAAGAAGTACCTTTTACCCTAATCGAACACTTTAATCCATATTACGGATTTTGCATGGTGCTCGATGCCTATTTCAACCCGAACAAACATAAATCGGGTATTGAAGAAGGCAGCTTTATTTCAAAATCCGCCAAAATTGGTGCTGATTTGTTTGTTGGTGCTACAGCTTATATTGATGACCATGCTGTAATAGGCAACAATTGTAAAATATACCCTGGTGCCTATGTGGGCAATGGGGCCATAATTGGCGACAATTGCATTCTTTATCCCAAAGCCACAGTTTACGCTGGTTGTGTATTGGGCAACAACTGCATTGTGCATGCAGGTGCGGTTATCGGTTCTGATGGATTTGGCTTTGCACCCGTTGGTGATAGTTATGTTAAAATACCTCAAGTAGGCAATGTGGTGGTGGGCAATGATGTAGAAATTGGTGCCAATTGCACTATAGACCGTGCTACTATGGGCAGTACCCTAATTGGCAATGGGGTTAAGCTCGACAATTTGATTCAGGTAGCCCATAATGCAGAAATTGGAGACAATACAGTAATTGCAGCACAGGCAGGGATTTCTGGCAGCACCAAAATTGGAGCAAATTGCCAAATTGGTGGCCAAACTGGTTTTGTTGGACATATAAAAATTGCCAACCGCACAGGTATTGGCGCGCAAGCCGGAGTAAGCAAAGCCATTGAAGAAGAAGGCACCAATTGGATTGGAAGTCCAGCAATGCCCATAAAAGATTTTTTTAAATCGCAGGCAGTATTTAAAAATCTTCCTACCTTGCAACAGCGGGTAAATGAAATTGAAAAACGCACAAAAGAAGAATAGACCTAGTTTATGAGTAAACTCAACCCAAAACAAACCACATTAAAAAGTCCAGTTACCCTTTCGGGTGTAGGACTGCATACAGGCGCATCTGTAACATTAACATTTCATCCTGCTCCTGAAAATCATGGATATAAATTTCGCAGGGTGGATATGGATGGCCAACCAATAATAGAGGCCGATTGTGATTTGGTTACAGACACCAGCAGGGGAACAACTTTAGAGAAAAAGGGAGCCAAAGTAAGCACGGTAGAACATGTTCTTGCTGCATTAGTGGGTTCTGAAATCGACAATGTGATGATGGACATCGATGGTCCTGAAATGCCCATTATGGATGGAAGCAGCAGGCCATTTATGGATGCTTTTGCAAAAGCAGGCACTGTAGCACAAGATGCAGATAGGGAATATTTTGAAATTCCTTACAATATCCACTTCACCGATGATGAGAATTTGGTAGAGATTATTGCCATGCCTGTAGATGAATATAGGTTGACAGTAATGATTGATTACAATTCCCAAGTATTGGGCAGCCAGCATGCGGCCATTACCAGTATTGGCGAGTTTAAGGATGAAATTTCAAGTTGTCGCACTTTCTGCTTTTTGCATGAGTTGGAATATTTGTTGGACAACAATTTGATTAAAGGCGGCGATTTGAACAATGCCATAGTGGTGGTTGATAGAAACGTTACCCAAACCGAATTGGATAGGTTAGCTGCAGTATTTAATAAGCCTACTGTTGAAGTAAAACAAAATGGCATTTTAAACAACCTCGACCTTCATTTTCAAAACGAACCTGCACGCCACAAATTGCTAGATATGATTGGCGATTTGGCTTTGGTAGGCATGCCCATTAAAGGTCAAATTATGGCTGCCCGTCCTGGACATGCATCCAATGTGGCTTTTGCTAAAAAAATAAAACAAGTAATGAAAAAGGAAATGCGCCGCAAACAAGATGGTGTTCCTTATTACAACCCCAACGAAAAACCCATCTATACCACCAAGGATATTATCCGTTTGTTGCCACACAAACACCCCTTTCTTTTGGTCGATAAAATCATTGCAAAAGACGAAAAATCGGTAACTGCGGTAAAGAACATTACTTTCGATGAACCCTTTTTCGAAGGGCATTTCCCCGGAGACCCAATTATGCCGGGTGTATTGCAACTGGAAGCAATGGCCCAGGCTGGCGGTGTGCTCATTCTGAGTCAAGTTCCAGACCCAGAAAACTACGGCACTTTGTTTTTGAAAATTGACAATGCCAAATTCAAAGACAAAGTAGTACCAGGCGATACACTGGTAATGAAAATGGAACTTACCGAGCCTGTGCGCCGCGGTATTTGCGTAATGAAAGCCAGGGCATGGGTTGGCGATAAACTTGTAAGTGAAGCGGAAATGATGGCTTCAATTGTTAGAATTTCTGAGGACAAAGACACTCCAGAACAAAAACCTGCTAACTCTTAAAAAACAGATAGTTTTGTGAGTTCAAACGAAGAACCTATTTTTGACCGTTGATATAAACCATGATTCAGCCACTTGCATATGTGCATCCAACGGCAAAAATTGCCGATAACGTAACCATAGATCCATTTGTTACCATTCATGCAGATGTGGAAATTGGCGATGGCACTCATATTATGTCTGGTGCTACCATTTTTCGTGGAGTTAGAATCGGTAAAAATTGCAAAGTATTTCCAGGTGCCTCTATCGGTGCCATACCACAAGATTTAAAATTTGATGGTGAAGAAACCCTCACCATCATTGGCGACAATACCACCATCAGGGAATATGTAACCATCAACAAAGGCACCAATGCTTTAGGACATACCAAAGTGGGTTCTAATGTGTTGTTAATGGCTTATGTGCATTTAGCGCATGACTGCATTGTGGGCGACAATTCTATACTTGCCAATAGCGTTCAAGTTGCAGGGCATGTGAATATTGGAGAATGGGCCATATTGGGCGGCGCTGCACTTGTACACCAGTTTGTAAAAATAGGAAAGCATGCCATGATTAGTGGTGGTTCACTGGTGCGAAAAGATGTACCGCCATACACCAAAGCTGCTCGTGAGCCTTTGGCTTATGAAGGTGTAAATAGCATCGGTTTAAGAAGAAGGAATTTTGATACCTCCAAAATTGGTGAAATTCAAGACATATATAGGGTGCTTTTTGTAAAAGGTTTCAATACAGCCAAAGCCATTAAAATTATTGAAACCGAGTTTTCTCCCACCAACGAACGGGACGAAATTTTGCAATTCATTAAAGAATCCGACAGGGGCATTATGAAAGGCTATTTGGCCAAATAAGCCCCAATCAATCCTATTTTCATAATGGAAATTATCCTACAGGATTGCGGAAAATCATTTAACAGAAAATGGTTGTTTCGGCATGTTGACTGTACCCTAAAATTGGGAGAAAAATGGGTGATTTTAGGTGCAAATGGCAGTGGTAAAAGTACATTTTGTTTAATGCTTTGCGCCCAAGTGTGGCCGACCGAAGGAACAGTTGAATGGCAAAAAGACCACAAAAAAATCGCCGCTGAATCGGTATTCTCTTACATCTCACTTGCATCTCCAGCAATGGAATTGGCTGAAGAATTTTCTTTTAAGGAAATCATTGAAATGCACCACCGGGTAAAACCATTGGTCGGCACTTCCCCTTTTCAAACTATAAAAGAGATTTGCGGCTTTGACGATAAAACCATGAACAAACCACTGTTTACTTACAGCAGTGGCATGAAACAACGAGCAAGATTGTCTTTGGCAGCACTTTCCAACACCCCTATCTTATTGCTGGATGAGCCGCTTACAAATTTGGATAAAGCAGGTGCCGAAACCTATAAGGAAATCATTGCCAATTACACCAACAACCGCTTGGTAATTATCGCTTCAAACCGCGAAGATGAATATGAATTTTGTACAAAATCACTGCATATACAGCCCGATGGCACTGCAGTGAAATCTTAGTTTTGGCTAACGATTAACTTACGCACCCCTTTGCTGTTTTGGGTGCCCACTTCAATAAAATATATCCCAGATGAAAGGCCTGTGGTTGGAATCACTATTGAAGTCTCTCCTTTGGCGATAATCCCTGTTTTGTATATCCTGCCAGAAACATCGCGCAGGTAATAATTCCAAGTTTCGTTGGTTGCACTCCTGTTCACCCACACCATATCACTGCTGGGATTGGGATAGGTTTCAAAATCCAAAGGTCTTGAACCAAATTTGCGAATTCCAATTCCGCTTTTTGATGCTTTGGTAGTGGCCATTACCAAACCGCCCCTTGAATTGCCAAAAAACAACTCAGGAAATGAATCTCCATCCAAATCAGCGCCGGATGGTACAATTCTGGCTCCAAAATCGGGTTTTGAAGAATCACCCTTGCCCATTTGCCACAACCAAGAGGTATCCGCCATTAAAGAATCGTAAACAGAATGGCCGTTATAGTGGTACAACCTAGGCTGCCCATAGGCAGAACCCAATAGAATTTCTTGCACACCGTCTTTGTCAATATCAATTACTTCAGGTGTAGCATTGCCATAAAAAAAGAAACCATTGCCCGGCAAATAGTCAGACCATTCATTGGCCCTCATGCCCCATGCATTGGTATTGGCCCTGTTGTATTGCGGTGCTGCAATGCTGCCTTCATTTACATATAGTTTTACAGTTCCGTCATAATAACCCACAAGCAAATCAGGCAAAGTATCGTTGTTGTAATTAAAAACTACAGGGGCAGCATTGCTCTCGCCAGATGCCATGGTGCTGGTTACCAAATCTCCATTTTTATATTGAAACACACCTGGGTTGTTTGCTCCTGCTGTATTTTCATACCAAATTACTTTGCCCAATTGCTCTCCAATGAGCAAATCCATGTCCTTATCTCCATCAACATCTCCAAATTTTATCACAATTTCCGACCAGTTTTTATCTGAAATATTGAGCCAGTTTTTGTTCATTAATTTAAATGATGGATTGGTTTTGCTGCCCACATTTTCAAAAAATGTAATGCGGTCTTTGTTGCCAAAACTCACTTCAAAATCTCCATTGTTGGCCACAAACATATCCAAATCTCCATCGGCATCAATATCAAAAAAAGCAGGTGATGTGCGTGCACCCAAATCGATATTTTTATCCGTTAAAAAATTGTTTTTTTCAAATTTAAAATTGGGTTTATTGTCTTTGCCATTGTTTCTGTAATACCACAATTGTTCGGTTTCTTTTACATCTACAAATGCATTGGGGGATGTAACCAAATCCCTCACTCCATCTCCATTCACATCAAAATAATAACCTGCAGGAAATGCATAGTTACAAGCCCTGGTAGTGTTCTTTGGGTAAATAGAATCCCACTGAACCATACTGTCGAACTGCATGGAATTCTCTGTCTTGCCATTGGTCAATAAAAACATGTGGTTGACACCAATATTGGACAATACCATTTCTTTATCTCCATCCTCATCATTGTCGTACATCAGCAATGCAGCGCCGCCCACATGCCTGGGCGTTAATTTGTCTTTATAAGGGCAAACTCCCAAATTGATGGTGTTGTTGAAATCATTAAAAGAACCAAAACACACATCCATTTTTTGAAATTCAAATGTGTCTTTCGACCAACCTTTGTCCGCCCTTACATCGGAATACATTACATAAATGGTATATGTGGCATCATAAGTCACCATATCCAAATCCCCGTCATTGTCTACATCCAAAATGGCTGGCATATCGGTTCTTGACAAAGAGAATTTATTGAACAAAATGGGAAAAGGATCTACAAATTGGTTGCGGTAATACTGATCACCTAGGTTTTGAAACTTGGGAAAACTATCGCCTGCTTTGGTAATATTTTTATGAATAACCAAACTGCTGGTTTCTGATAAGGTAAAAATATCCCATTTGCCATCGCTATTTAAATCAGCAGTAATATAGTAAAAACTGCCTTTGGGAAAATAGGCTTCGTATTGCGGTGCATACCTAAAAAAGGAATCACCATACCTTAAAAAAGGCAATATTTTGGCGTCATTTCTATCATAACAAAGCAAATCATCTATCCCATCGTTGTCCAAATCCATATTGTAAAACTGGGTACTGTTAAAGCCACCAATAAAGGGTTGATCTAAGGTAAAACCATCTATGGAAAATGGCATATAACCGCGCACATAATACTTTTGACCTACAGCTTCTGATGGACTCTGAGCCTGAATATTGCCAGAGGCAAAAAACAAAATGATGATGATGGGGTACAGAGATTTAGACATGTGCATTACAAATATAAGGGTTAGAGGTTGCTTACCTTAACTTTGACAACACAAAATTGCCAAATGTTGCCTACTGAAATAGAAAAAATACACCAGCATTACAAATCATGTAACTTCTTGATTTCTACTGATTCCAGAAACATAATACCTGGTAGTATGTTCTTCTGTCTCAAAGGCCCCAGCTTCAATGGCAATCAATTTGCAAAAGAAGCATTGGAAAAAGGCGCACTATGGGTGGTGGCCGATGAAGCCGAGTATGCAACCGACCCCAGGATTATACTTACTGCCAATGCGCTTGCAGCACTTCAAAAACTGGCAGCATTTCACCGCAAAACTTTAAATACCAAAATAATTGCCATAGGTGGGAGCAATGGAAAAACCACTACCAAAGAACTGTGCCTATCGGTTTTTGGGAAAAACCACAAGGCAAAAGCGACTGCTGGCAACCTCAATAACCATATTGGTGTTCCGCTTACCTTGCTCGCTTTAGACGGCACGCAGGACTTTGCCATTATAGAAACAGGCACCAACCATATTGGCGAAATGAAAGTGCTCTGCAATATTGTAGAACCCGATTTGGGAATTGTTACCAATGTGGGCAAGGAGCATTTGGAAGGTTTTGGAACACTTGAAGCGGTTGCCCGCGAAGAAAGCGAGTTGTACTTAAACCTTATACAAAACAATGGACTTGCTCTTGTGAACAACGACGATTCGTGGTTGCACAATATGTCAGTAAGATTGCCAAATAAATTCACCTACGGAATCAATTCTCCAGCAGACCTGCAGGCTACAATTGTGGCGTCTATGCCATTGTTGCAGTTTAACCTACATTATGAGGGAAAAACATATGGGCCAGTCCATTCCCAAATAGGCGGCGAATACAATATGTACAACATTTTGGCGGCAATTGCAGCAGGCATTCAATTGGGCTTGGATTTAGAAACTTCTACCCAAGCAGCATGTGAATATAGCCCTAAAAACAACCGTTCAGAATGGAGGCAAATTGGCCAAAAACAAATTTGGCTCGATGCCTACAATGCCAATCCCAGCAGTGTGGAAGTGGCCTTGGAATCGTTTGCTAAATTGCCAGGACAAAAAGCAATATGCCTCGGAGATATGCTGGAATTGGGCTCACATTCACAGTCAGAACACCTAGAAATCTTTAACAAAGCCAAGTCACTTGGATTTACAGAAATCTACCTCTGCGGTATTGAATTTGGAAGGTCTGTGGGCAATTACCCACACCATTTTTCTGATAGCCAAGCATTGGCAGACTGGTTGTTTAAAAACCCCAGTTCTGCAGAATATATCTTGGTAAAAGGTTCTCGCGGATCTAAAATGGAAGTGGTTTTAGAGGCATTCCATTAATCTTCCGCATCGTCTACCATTTCCAGTATGCGCATTAAGCTGGATTCCTTTGCAGAAGTCATGTTTAGAACAATTTCCGATTCTTTGCCTCTGCCTTGAACCACAAAACTGGTAAACGGTTTCATTTTATCCTTTAACATACGCAATTCATTTTTGCTCATGGTAGACTCTAACTTGGTCATTAACTTTTTGGGATAATGGTCCAAATTCAAATCCATCCACATGGCCATAGGATTATCAGAAACGATGGCTTTATAATCGCCTGATGGGATTTTAAATTCCTGTTTCTTCACCATTTTCTCAGCAGCATCTTTATTATTGGTCACCATTAACCCGCTTTTGGTAATTACCATATAAACAGTGTAATAACCCAGCGGCAATTGATAATAACCAGCCTCGCTTTTCTCCATACCCTGCTTTTTTATCAAGCGTTCTATGGCGCCTGGTTCTTTAGCAGAAAGGTTCAATACCATTCCAGGCAATGCCGGCATACTTGGAGTATACATTTCAGACTCGTATGGATCAGAATACCCTTCCAGGCCTTCAAAGCCTCCTTCAGTTGTGCCATCAGAATATTCATCCGTAACATAAGGATCCTCAACAACCTCATCGTCATATTGCACTGTGCGGAAAAGAGATTGTTCTGAGTAGGAACCAATTGGGGCTACGGAATCTGCCGCCTCTATTTCCTCTTCCATTTTAGAAAATTCATCAAAATCGATGAGTGTTAGCGACAATTCACCTGTTAATAGATTCTCCAAATCCTCTTTACTCAAGCCCATATTTTCCCTAAAATCTGCAAGGCCATTTTTCATTTCTTTGTTCTTGCTCAGCATTTCTAAGGTTTTTTTGAAATCTATATTTGCAGAATAAATGGCATACACTGCATCGGGAGAAATGCTTTTTAAATGCTCATCGGAAACACCTTTATCCCTCAAAATGTCAAAAGCTTCAGCTTCACCATCTTTACCATAAGAAACGGAGGTATTCAATGCCACCTTGTTTTCATCAAAATTCAAGTACATGTTCATCGCAGCTTCATCGAGTCCATATTCTTTCATCATATCTTCTGGCACTGCAGCACCAGCCAATTCAAATATTTCTTTGTAATTGATCCACACTCCAGCATCAGCATTCTTGTTTTTAAATTCATCAAAGCGGGGCTCTGCCATTATACTGCCCTCTTTTTCTTGCGCCATTACATTGTCAAGTTCTTTTTCTAAATCGTCCTCATCTTCATTGAAAATCAGCACGGCTGCATCATCATTCCAGCCCAAAATCACTTCATTCTCCATCAAAACATGCTTGTACTTATCGTCTTTTTCAATTCCCCCTTTGGTATCTGTTTTGCGCACCATTTTCTCAAAATCGCCAGCGCTTTTAATTCCCATAACGATGCCGCTTGTCTCCATTTTGCCATCTTTAGGTTGCCCAAAAAAGTACACAGGGGAACTCAGGTTTAGTCCACTTTCACTTGGGTGCTCTATCACCTCAGCCAACAATTGCAACTCATCAGACCTTTCCAATTTTTTTATGGCATTGCTGTAGGTCTTCATTTTTTTCAAACGGGCCATATCTACTTTGCTCGCAAGCGATTTTAGATTAATTGACCCTACCAAGGCAGATTCTTTGGGTACATATTTCAAATGCGCCGTGCCACCTGATGCACCCATAAAATAATATACTGCACCCGAAACGGCGCCTACACCCAGCACTGCTGCTGCTATTTTAACAATTTTACTCATGTTGGTTAAGATGGCAATATTATTAAAAAAACCGCTATTTTAAACATTAGCCAAAAATTTGATGCATCAAATAGTTAAAAAAAAGCGGTGAGACAACGCTTTTGTCCCTTTTTTCGTCTTAATTTTGCTAATACTTATTAGATGTCCCTTCGTTTTAAAATTTTATATGTGTTTTTGTTGTTTTTTGTCTCTAATCTACAAGGGCAAACCAATTATTCCGCTTCGGTGTACAAAGGCTGTGTGCCACTTACAGTCAATTTTTTCGACAATTCAACTGGGGCTGTTACTTGGGAATGGGATTTTGGCAATGGCAATAAAAGTACCTTACAAAACCCATCGGCCATTTATTATGCCAGCGGACAGTTTACCGTTAAACTCACCACTTGGGATGCCAGTGGCAACAGTACTTCTATAACCAAAACGAATGTCATTCGAGTATTTAAAAACCCTGTTGCATCTTTCAATGCCACTCCAAATCCGGTGTGCGCAGGCGAGTCAGTAACTTTTAATTCCACATCTACCCCAGGTGATACCACCATTAACAAGTACAGCTGGGATTTTGGAAATGGAATGCTGAGCAATAAGGCGAGTCCCACCTTTGCATACAACAGTGCTGGACTATTCTCCATTAGCATGGTGGTTACTGATGGCCATGGCTGTCAGGATAAATTATTACTAAACAACTATTTACGTGTAAAACCCACGCCCAAAGCACTCTTTTCTGTCGATTCTTCTTTCAATTGCCAGGTACCCACTACGCTTTGGTTTCAAAACAAAAGCACAGGTGGCAGCTTGTCTTACTCTTGGAATTTTGGAGATGGTGGCACTTCCACACAAAAGAGTCCCAAATACACCTACAATTCACTCGGCACCTTCTCTCCTAGCCTCACCGTTACTGATACCAATGGTTGTAAAAACACTTATACCATAACCGGTGGGGTTTATATGGGACCCATTGCGGCCGACTTTACTGCCAGTCCAGTAAAAATCTGTGGCACTGGCAATGTGCAGTTTAAGCTTGTTGGTGGCGCCCAGCCATCTGTTCGCTACGATTGGGATTTTGGAGACGGAAGCACCCTGCAAAAATCCAATCCCAGCCATTTGTATTCCAAACCAGGGGTATATACGGTGAAAATGGTGGCCACTTCACTTTACCGTCCTTGCAGCTCTGCTGTTGAAAAGAAGCAACTGATAAAAGTAGATCCCAAACCCAACGGGAAGATCACCTTGTCAGATAGTTTTCCTTGCAAGCCTCCATTTACGGTTGCTTTAACATATTCCGATACCATGCCGCTACAAACCATAAATTGGTTTTTTGCGCTAAATGGAAAAACCACTTCTGCTGGCTCTGGAAATAGCATTAACCAAACCATTTTTGATTACTCGGCACGAACTTACAAAGCCATTGTAACCACAAAAGCAGGCTGTACCGATACTGTGGTGCTGGACTGGGAAGTAAAAAGCGACTCCGTGATTGCTGATTTTGCTGGAGAAACTCAAGGCTGTAAACCCTTTTACGCAAAACTTGAAGATAAAAGCATCAGTGATTACCCCATTACCTCCTGGCGCTGGGTTTTTCATACTGGATCCGAAGCCTACGAGGAAAAACCAAAATTCTTATATACCGATACAGGCCGGTTCCCAGTAAAGCTGCATGTTAAAACCACCAATGGTTGTGAAGACAGTATTTTAAAGTATGTGTTTGTGGGTCTAAAAACCGACCCCAAATTTTACCTCGGCAAACTGCAGTATATCTGCAACAATTCCGATGAAGTGAGCTTTTTCAATGCCACCCAATATCCTGGTTTTAAAATTGACAGTTTTAGGTGGGTTTTTGATGATGAAGGAAAATTCAGTAAAAAGATTCCTGTAACACAAACTTCCTATAAAAGCACCAATGTTAAGCACAAATACGACCGCGATACAGGGATGATTGTGCCTATGCTCATCAGCTACCATCGCGGTTGTCCAGATACCATTAGAAAACCGGATTCCCTGTTTATGAATCCCCCTTTTGCCAAGGCAACTAAGGTTCAAAGTCCTTGCAATGGCGATTCTCTATTCTTGGCAAATACTTCTGTATTGTCCGACTCCGTAATTTGGGTGGTAATTTTAACCGACGAACAACATAAAACAGCAATCGATAGCAACCTCTATTATACTGATAGTTTCAAAATTTCTGGCAATAATTTTTACAACATTATTTTGTGGACTTGGAATAAAAAATCGGGTTGCTATGATACACTGCTGCTACAACACGACCCTCCCGAACCACTTGAGTTTTGTGTACCTACATTAAGCAGCTTTTGTGCACCTTCTACTGTAAATATTTGTGTAAAATCAACCCCTGCGGTGCCAAAATTCTATTGGACACTTAACGGCAAAGACACTATTTTCAATCAAGAAAACCACACCTACAATTTGGACACACCTGGCACTTACATCATTGATTTTGTGCAGGATTTTGGGAAGAATTGTATTCGCAGAAATACTTGGCCAGTTTCCATTCAAAACGGAACTTTAAGCGGTAAAGTAACCCAGCCTACAAGCTGTTTGCCAGCAAAAATAAAATTGATCGACAGTACTTGGACCCCAGGTCCGGTGAAACATGCTTGGCGCATGAGCAATGGTGATGTGGTACTTTCCACTGCAAAAGAACTGGAATATACCATCAACAATGTTTTTGCGGATACATTGATTGTTTCCCTCACCAATGAGCCAGATATTGGGGCTTGTCGCCCATTTAAGGTATTTATCATCCCCGTTTCAGGCCCAGGTGTGCAGTTAAACTGGGCTTGGAACAGCCTCAGTTGTACCGATATCCGATTTGCCGGAAATGCCAATATCAATCAGGATAAAGGAGCAAAACCCTTTACTACTAACTGGAATATGGGCGATGGTACCACCTATTCCAACCAAACCATTTCCCATAAATTTAAAGATACTGGCTGGTACACAGTTGTGCTTACGCTAACCGATGCCAATGGTTGCAAAGCCGTTCAAACCGAAAAAATATATGTGCCAGAAAACCGTTTGAATGTAAAAATCACTGCCGATACGTTGGGTGCCGCTTGTCCGCCACTCTATGTAAGCTTTAAGGACATTAGCACTTCTGGCAATGTGGCTATAAAAAGTTGGGAATGGGATTTTGGAGATGGGGTAACCAGTACTTTAAAAAATCCAAAACACCAATATTTGTTGCCAGGTAGGTTTACTGTAACCCTAAAAATCACAGATGCACAAGGCTGCACACGAACTGTAAAATTCCCTGATTTCATCACCATTAGCGGCCCGTTTGGTGTTTATAAATTCGACAATACCGAAGGTTGTTACCCCTTAAAAGTAACATTTGAAGACAGCGTGAGCAAAAACACTGCTTATGCTGAATGGGATTTTGGAGACGGTGTAGTTGCTACAAGTTTTGATCCAAGCCACGTTTACAAAAGACCCGGTAGGTACATTCCTGCTTTGGTTTTAAAAGATGTATTGGGTTGCAAATATCCCGTTCCGCCAGTGGATACCATTTATATTTACGATTACCCCATTGCAGATTTCAACCATCAAGGTGTTTGCTTGCGGGATTCTGTGAACCTTAAAAGCCTCTCTGTTACCCGAGATGAACCCATTGCAAAATGGCGCTGGGAAACTGCAGGTCCGCAAAGCTATACAGGGTCTGATGTGAATATTAAGTTTTTGAATAGAAACACCCAAATTCACCATATCGTAACTACTACAAAAGGTTGTAGTGATACAGCGACAAAGTCGATACCACTCAAACAACCCACAATTTCTGTAAGCAGTGCAAAAGATACCATTTGTTTGGGAAGCATTTGGAATGCAAAAGGCACTTACAAACTGGATACTGCTTTGTACTCCAAATCTTGGACCTTGAATGGGAATTTTTACGATACCAGCGATAACATATACTATAGGGCAACAAAAAGCGGACAATACCGCTTTAGAATGCAAGTAACAGACGCCGCTGGTTGTTGGGATACTGCTTCAAAACCTTGGCCATTAACCGTGGGGGATACCGTTATTCCCAAAATAGTGCCCATACTGCGGGTGAGTGTGGAGGATGATATTTCCCACCACATCAAATTTAGAAAATATCCCGATTTTGACTTTAGTAAGTACACCATACTCAGAGACAACGGCGGATTTTGGACCCCCATAAAGCAAATTACCAATAGAAACGATACCTTTCAGTACTTATCTGGTGTAGATGCTTTGCACCGCAGTTATTGCTATAAAGTAAGCACACAAAACCTCTGTGGATTCACACAAAACACGGATGTTTTATTCAACCATTGTACTGTTGAAGTAGGTGGTTTGCCCGCATTAAATGCATCTTTATTGGATTGGAATCCATATTCTGGCTGGCCAGTACAACGCTATGTTGTATATAGAGAAGACCACCACAATCCTGGAAGTTTTGACAGCATTGGCACGGTAAATGGCAACACGTTAAAATACATTGACTCTTCTATTATTTGTTATGTGAACCATGTTTATAGAATTAAAGCCCATGAACTTGGCGGAAATAGGGAATGGAGCTGGAGTGATACTTGCCATGTAAGGCCAATTTATTTTAACATAGTGCCTCCACCTGAGGTAAGAAGGGCCACTGTCGTAAACGACAAATATGTGCGCATGGAATGGGATGAATTGAAGAAAAATCGCCAGCCTCTGGACTACTATTTGCTCGAGAAAAAAACAGCCCATAAGCCATGGACTTGGCTTAAAACCAGTCCAGCTATCGACTCCTTTGCCTATAACGATTTTAAAACCTGGGTGGATGATGAAAGCTATATATACCGCCTCAGCGCAGTAGATGTATGCAACGATACCAGTGTCTATAGCAATGTTGGCAAAAGTATATTGCTCAAAACTGAGGTAAACAGCGATTTTAGGCCTGTTCTAAATTGGACTGCCTACAAAGAATGGAAAGAGGGTGTGAAGGAATATGTTATAGAAAAACGAAATGGCAGTGGGGCCTTTATTGAAGTAGGTCGCACACCTACCGGCAATGATACCAATTATCTCGATGCTGTGAGCAGTTTGAATTGTGTTCCCATATTTGAATACAGGGTGTATGCAATTAGAAACACCCCTATTGGTTTGCCAGATTCTGTTTGGGATGTGCGCAGTTACAGCAATGTAGACGGTCCACCAGTAGAAACCAAAATATTCATTCCCAATGCATTTACCCCCGATGGAAACAGCATCAATGAAGGCTTTAGGCCCGATGGAATTTACATTGCTTCGTATACCATGAAAATATACAACCGCTGGGGCGAAAAGGTATACGAGGGTGATGCCTGCATGAACGCTTGGGATGGCACTTATTTAGGGGCCAATGCACAAGAAGGGGTTTATGCTTATTTGGTAGATGCAAGAGGTTCCGACGGCAAAGTGTACCGGTTTACTGGTGATGTAACCCTATTGCGTTAAACCCTCTAAAATGGGACTGGGGTTTTCCCCTCGTTTTATATACATCAACAATTGAAACACCTTTTTCACTTCGGGTATCGCTTC
>JADYZD010000061.1 GCA_020853295.1 Bacteroidia bacterium
CTATGGTTGTCCTGGCCTTTATGCCCACTTCAACTGGGCCCAAACTAACTCCAAATCCTGCGCCAAGCGTATAAGACCCTATGGCAATGGGTTCAACAATATTGCCTCCCCAGGGTTTCTCTCCTTTTATATTAGATTTCATAGTAAACCTACCTACTTCTGCAAGGTTTAGATTCATCCAAGTATTGCCTTTTCTTAAAGTTAACATTGCAAAATTCCAACCCAGATAATGCGGTTGGATGGCCATTCTTTTTCCGTTGACTTCTCTCGTAGAAAGCATTAAAGGCATCCTGTGGGAAGTCCATCCAAAAGTAACGTCTATAGCCTCGTCACCTTCACCGGCAGAGCTCCCAAACTCAATTGTGTAGCCATAAAAGGTGCTCATTCTTTTTAGAACATCTTCACCGCCTGCTTTATCGTTGTACTCATCTATGATTTTATTAAACTTCCGGCTTCGGTTTATTCCTACATCTGGACCAAACTTCATTACAAATCGCTGGGCTGCTGAGGAATTTAGAATCAATATTACGCCACAAAATACCAGAATCTTTTTCATGCAATTGGTGCCTCTTGTTCAAAACTACAAATTTGTTTGCTATTTAAAAAGTACAATTTCATAACCATAAAGCTGGATTGATGAATAAATTTGCAGCCCTTAATGCGTTTTATTTTCAACTGTTCATTCCTCCTTGCTTTGATTGGCTGTGTCCTGACACCAGTTTCTCTTGATGCTCAGTTCGCACCCGCTGCGGGTATAGCAGGAAGCAGCGCAATTCGGCATGACAGTGCGTGTTTTATCGACTGGGCAAAAAGTTGCACGTTGACAAAAGGGTACATGGACATTTCCAATCCCGATTCGGGTTATGTAAACACAGGAGATTCAAATTCTGCCATAGGAAAAGCGTTAGAAAATGGAGTGGTGAGTTTGGGAGATGGTGGCAATGCTATTTTGCAATTTGGGAAACCCGTAAGCAATGGACCTGGCTGGGATTTCGCCGTTTTTGAAAACACCTTTCTCGATTCCTTTTTAGAACTGGCCTTTGTGGATGTAAGCAGTGATGGAATTCGTTGGGTGCGGTTTCCAGCACAAAGCCTGACCAAAACATCCAGTCAAACTGGAGCTTTTGGATTCACAAAGCCAGAAAACGTGAACAATTTGGCGGGAAAAGATCGGGCAGGATTCGGCACCCCTTTTGATCTCGAAGAACTCAAAGATTCTGCGGGGATTGATATTTCACACATTCAATTTGTAAAAATTACCGATGTGGTGGGAAGTATCCAAAGCAAGTTTGCCTCATACGACATTCAAGGCAGAAAGATCAACGACCCTTGGCCAACCCTTTTTCCATCATCCGGCTTTGATTTGGATGCAGTAGGTGTCATTCACCAGCAGTTGGCCCATAACACCAACAACACTGCAGAAATTACCAGGCTATATCCAAATCCGAGTAAAGGAAATGTGCATATCACTTGCAAAACCACGGGTAAGATGGTGGTGTACGCGATGAACGGTAAAGAAATGCAAATTTATCAATTGGGAACAGGCGAAAACAACATAGAGTTGGCCTGTGCTCCTGGTGTTTATATGGTTAAAATTCAAGACCAAAACACAAGGGTTTTTAAATTGGTAATAGAATAACACCACAAGCGAAGTAATAATTCCTAATTTTGAACCCAATATTCCAATTATGAGCACTGCAAATACCAAAGACTATAAACAATACTACATCATTTTGGCGCCACCGAATGAAGTATATGCTGCTTTAACAAATCCATTGAGCATTAAATTATGGACGGGAGAAGAAGCTGTAATGAGCACAGAGCCCGGTAGTGAATTTAGCATGTGGGAAGGCAGTATTTTTGGTAAAAATATAGAGTTTGAAGAAAATAAAAAAATTGTACAACAATGGTATTTTGGTGACCAAGAAGAAGAGTCGATTGTGACCATAAAGTTGCATGAAGACAAACACGGCACCAGCGTAGAATTGAGGCACACCAACATTCCTGCAAAATCTTATCAGGATTTTGTGGAAGGATGGGATGAAGCATATTTTGCTTCATTGCAAGAATTTTTTAGTTAAAATTCAATGCTACAATCTGCTAAAATATTTGCAATTTTTGCGATTTGTTTTGGCCTTTCTTGCCAAGGCAAAAGAGCAACTCCAGAAAAACCGATTGAAAAAAAGGAAACCGAAATTTCACAAAAAACTCCGGTTTATAATGGGGTTATCGACACCTTAAAAGAAGCGGATATTCCTAAACCATTTTATAATAAAAACCTGCGTCATGCCTATTCTTGGGCGGATGCGGATGGAACACATTTGTTGTTTTTTTATATTTCGAAACCACAAATAGAAAAATCACCAAAATACATGGAGGATGAAAAACGGGTGGATTTTAAGGCTGTGCAATATGTAAAGCAAGCAGATACTTTTAAAGCAGAGTGGACGGCTATTGATGGGGTTCAAAATTGTGCCTTTGATATGTGGTTAGAAGTATTTGAAAAAATCATTTCGGTTACTGATTTGGACAGCAATGGTGTTGCATAAGTTTCATTTATGTATTCACTGGCTTGCAGAAGTGATGTTTCACCATCGATTATAAAATTGTTGATGTATGAAAAAGGACAAAAAATGGCGCTTAGGGGCTATGCCTTTTTAGAAATTGCTGGAGCAAAAATGAACAAAGGCAATTTTGAGCCTGATATATCAAAAATAAAATTTGAAAGTCCTTTAGAAATTGGCGACAGCCGCCACTGGGGCCGGTTTGAAAATGCCAACGATTTTAAAACCAAACCCAAAATATTCTTGGAATATTCCCGTAATAAATGGTTGGAATTTATCAATAAAGACCAATTTCAGCAATTCTAAAATTGCCCCAAAACTCCCATTACTTACTTATTGATTGCAAAATGTGTTGGCCACATTTCTGTTTCTTTTCATAGTGGCATTTTGCCTCAAAAAGGGGCATTTGTGCAATGGATTAAACATACATCCACGTAGGTAGTATATTGTGATAAGATCCTTATACAGCAAGCATTACTCGCAGGAAGCACATTTGCTATAATTCAACACGATGTGGCTGAAATATGGAAATATGAAAACCTCACTCTAACAAGGCCACCATATCTGTAATGCTTAAAAAACTACCATACACATTGTTGCTGAGCACTACAAAACATTTGTCTTCATCCAAACAACGCCAGTAGTAGGTTCTAAAGCCTTTCCACCAGCCATTGTGAAACACCCACTTCTTTCCTCCTATCCATTTCATGCGCCAGCCCATGCCGTAGTAAGAGTTTTCTCCTGTTAGTGTTTGAGGACTCCACATCAAATCTTTACTGCCTTGATGTAAGATGTAAGAGCCTCTTAGAGCTCTATCCAGCATAAACATTTCTACAGTATTTGAATACACGCCTTTGTCACCTGTAGTGCCATTCTGCGGGATATCACC
>JADYZD010000062.1 GCA_020853295.1 Bacteroidia bacterium
GTTTGGCGGATATTTTGCCGCGCTAGCTTGCAAAATATGTGACAAACCCTAAAACGAAATCTTGTCTAAAACAGGAGTGCTATGAACAATTGTTTATCACACAATGTGAGGCTTGCTATTTAACATTCACATAGAAGTGATATCGATGTCATATGGTTCGCATAAAGATGTCATAAGGAAGTGAAACATAAAGCCCAATTCAAAGTGCTGTTTCAATCTCTTTGTAGCAAATGGATGCAAACAACTAGACTGAAAATATGACAAAAGTAAATTTGGAAATGACAAAAGAAATTCTATATTCGTAAAAGCATTTTATAACAAATTAGTATGAAAAACAACAAAATTACCAGTGTATTATTCTTATTTGGCACATTCTGTGCAGGGGGGGGGATTAAAGCCCAAACAGTAGGCGATTGGCTCAATGGCACCGGTGCACCCAGTGGAGCATTGTCTTATACACTTACAGGGGCGTTAGGAGTTGGAACCCCATTGCCTAAAGCGTGGGCTGAAGTCGTGTATTGCCCCTATTTAACACCTTCTATTGGTTTAGCTGTATCTGCAACAGATTTTTGTCAGGTTTCAGGTGGTGGAATTGGAGGTGGTGGAATTGGTGGAGGCGATGGGTTTATTGACCCCAATGGCACAATGCCTCCATTTGAAATGCCGGGTACCATTTCAAATGTACCCCTGAATTTCACACCCAATACCGGCTACCACACCTTAAACAACAATCCTTATGGACCATTAATTATTGCCAGACTGCAAAGCCCAGGCACCCAATTTGGCAGCACAAACATAATGGGGCAAGAAACACCCAGGTTTTTAGTAACATCATTGGGTAAAACTGGCATAAACACAGCCAATCCAAGGGCATATCTAGATGTAATAGGCGACCACACTTTAACCAATGAGCCTGTAGCCATGTTTGGCGTAAAAGCACAAGTTAAAGGTGATGTGCCTTCTGGTCCTATAATGTTAAGAGATTATTACACCCGCCATGTTGCATTATATTCAAAAGTTTCAGCAGGTTTTGGGAGCTCATTAACCACTACGAATGACCAAGTATTATTATTTACAGACGGCAAACAACCCAACGGACTCAATTTGAATGGCGGCTTGGTAATAGCACCACATAGTGGCAGTGCCACTACTGGAGGTATAAGGATTGATAAAGATGGTGGGGTAGAAATTCCGAATTTAAAAATGATAGGTGGAATAATTAATGGAGATTTGGAAGTTAGGGGGAAAATAACTTGTAATGGATTTGTTGCAAAGCCTAAATGGTGGCCAGATTATGTATTTGAAAACACATACCAATTGAAGTCTTTAGATAGTGTAAGGCAATTTATTTTCATTAACAAACATTTACCAGGTATGCCTTCACAAGCTGATGTAATTGCCTTTGGACAAGATATTTCAAAACTACAAGTTTTGCAACAACTTAAAATAGAAGAATTAACACTATATGTTTTAGAAAAAGACAGTCAGCTAAAGCAACAGCAATCGCAAATAAATGAATTGTTGGGTGCAATTGATTTACTTAAGTCACGTATTTCTGAATTAGAAGCTGCTAGCGCAAAGAATTGATTTTTAAATATAATTTAAATACTTATGAGAAAAAGATTAAATATTACATTTATATTATTCATTGTTATTTGTAATTCTATATCAGCCCAGGAACGGGACTCCACATTAAATACAGATACTATGTTTTACTATTTGTATAGTGATACTGCTGATTGGGAGGATTTTAAGGATGATTCAATTTTACCTAACGGAACAATATTTCAAACAACTGGTCAAAGAAAGGCTTGTAGAGATAAGGTTTGGAAATTCGCGAGTGCCAATTTTAATCTATGCAATGAAAACCCTTATGTATTGATTTTTCATGATGAATTTAAAACATTTGATGAAAATATGTGGTTTCAGAAGAATTCGTATGGTTTAGATTGGAATTGGTGGAATTCGGACGCAGCTGGTAAATTATGTGTAGATGACCCTATGAAAGGTCAACAATTGTATATGCGAGAAAATGTTGCAACTGAAAATGGTAATTTAATGATCAAAACAAGACCTATTTCATGGGCCGTACCATGGTGTGGTAAGAGCAATTCCATGTGGCCCTGGGGTTCATCATGTGCTGATTATCATAATGAAAACTTCTACTATACATCGGGCAGAGCCCAGACTAGTTGGGCTTTTTCCCGAGGTGAGGATTTTTCAGGTGATGGAATTATTGTTCAAGCTCGTATAAAAGTACCCGATAAAGACGGGCTATGGCCTGCATTTTGGTTAACAAATATTGATGGCGGTTATGATGAGTTTGATATTTTTGAATTTATGGATAATGAATGGAACAAGTTAAAGATGACAATCCATGCTGACAATGATCTAGCGCATGATCAATGCCGTGAAGAGTATACATTATTTCACCCCAATACTGAAGAGAAGCGTCGTGAATTTTTTGATGAATTTCATACATTTACTTTTTTCTATACGGATTATTCTATGGCAGTTTTCCTTGATGATAAATTGGTATGGGAGAAACATCATGTGGGCAGACATAGCGGATTATGGCATTTTGACTGTGATATATCAAAAAATGAATTTTATGGCACAAGACAAAGATATTGCCAATTACCCATGCGAATTGCATTCAATACCCATGTATATTGTACTCAAAATGCAAATGCTCCAAATGTAAATTCGCCGATTTCTGCGAACATGGAAGTCGAATATGTCAACGTTTGGAGAAAATTGGCCTGTAATTCTAACAAAGAACTTAAGACAATATCGGATTTAAAGCTAAATTCAAAAGAGTATAATGTTATAGCAGCCAAGGAAATTGTTGTAAACATGAATACGTTGAGAACCAAACCTTATGACATAGATAACGGGGATTATTTAAAATTGTTGGCTAATGATATTGTTGAAATAAACAATATTACTGTGGACCCTGAGAATGGTCGACTTGATGTTGAAATTACGAAAAATGATCTTTGCAAAGATGCATTCGATTTTAAACCGTTAAAAGTGAACAGAAGGTCGATAAATTCAGGTAGCACTGGGTATAATGGAATGCAGAAAAACCCCGAAAATAACACAGATTCAATTAAGATTGTTGTTTCGAACTCTGAAATTAAATTACTAGCGTTGAATATAGATAATTATGTAGTTCGGATTTTTGATTTTTCTGGCAGAAGCGTTGCTTTTAATAGTGTTTTTCAATCAAAGTATGAAATGCATATTTCAACTGAGAATATTAGTACAGGTGTATATACTGTTACACTTATATCTAAATTTGGGAAAATAAATTCTTATCAAATATTTATAAATGAGAATTAAAAATATGGTCAAACATATTCAGTCTTATGGTAGTTTATATTTGCTAACATTTTGTCTATTTATATCTAGCACACCAGTTCTGTCTCAGATGAGATTCTCGATTTCTCCAAGTTTGAATTATAGATTTCCGCTTTTTATTAATAATCTAGAATATTCACGCAAAATGGAACGATCTAATCTAGGGATTGGATTTGGTTTGAAAATTGAAAAAGTAAACAAGTATTTAACTATCGATTTTGTAAGTCAAAAGGAGCAGTATATAGATGTTGTGAAAGATGAATGGAGAGCTTTTGAAAATTTAGATACAATCCGATATTCTACCTCATTTAACAATTTAAATATTGGCCTAGGCCTAATGATAATTAATAAGAAAATAAAGTTATACTATGAACCTGGTATAGTTTTGAGTCAATGGAAAAGAACAAATGTTGTTGCATACGCACCTAGAAATGTGCAGCAATACGATACAATTATAGGGAAGGATGCAAACTTGAATAAAGGTTTATGGTTAAGAAATGGTTTGTCCATCGAATACAATATCAATCGGTTTGCTGTAATTATTAATGCAAATACCAATGTGTTGATTCGACCCTACTGGAATGTTCCAACCTATATGTATTCAATAGAACCTTACACAAGATCTTCCTTAGGATTGGAGTTGAGATTGATTTATAAAATTTACCAATGTAACTGACCATGAAAGCATTTTTTCGATATTTATTTTATTTCAAAATAAACAAAAATATATTATTACTTATATTAAGTATCAATTCTAGTTTATATTCTCAAATTCCAGTTAAACTGGTAATTCAACCGCATACCGGTATAACGTGGAGAAAAAATTATGAGTATAACTATGGGGATCAATGGCTTGCCGTTTCGAGTTTTAAACCGTCTGTGTTTTATGGTTTAGCTTTGGGTTCTAACATGGGTAGAATAGGTGTGAATTTTGAAAAGAGGGGCCAATCTATATCTATAAAAAAGGAGACTGATTTTTTTGGATACACTATCTATGATAATGCTTTCGCGGTTGTTAATCGAATAAGGTTGGATTATTATTTTATTCGGAAAAAGCACATTCTTGGAAATATTGAGTTTGCCTATGCCTTGCCAGTTCGCAGCTGGCGCTATCGTGGCAATCAATACGAAATTGATTCAAGAGGCACGAAAACCGATCATGGCTTTTATTATTATCTTCGTTCTTCAGCTTACTTTGCTGGGTTGAAAGTCACTTACCAAAGTGAAAGTGAAAAAATCAGATTAGGTATGTCACTTGGAACAGAGATCCTTAGAAAGAAAAGGGCTAAGAGTTTTGATGATTATTCATCTTGGTTTGAAGAAAGTAACCTCGTCTATTATATGGGTGGTATTAATTTAGCCTATGTTTGGGATATGAAAGTGAAGAAGAAAAAAAATTAATGCGGTGTTTGGCGGATATTTTGCCGCGCTAGCTTCCTCACCCGTCAGTTTGGATTACCAACCTGCCACCCTCTCCAATAGTGGAGAGGGATATAAGGCAAATATTTTTTGCAAAATATGTGACAAACCACATAACAAACATCCTATCTAAAATTCATATCACCTGAATCAAAAATAGTTTAAAAATCACCACGAGTCCCACAACCCCAGCGGGGTTCATCATTTATTAACAACGAAATCTTATCAGATTGTCAATTCACCCCCCCACATCAACCCACCGGCTTGAAGGCCTCAAAAGCGTTTTTGCAATTGTTGCAATAATGCATGCTCCTGCACAAGGTTGGGCCAAAAGGACTCTGCATAGTGGTGTTCCTGCTGTTGCACAGCGGACAAGGTGTATCACTCAATACATCCAACTCTATATACCCATCATGCTTGGGTGGTGGCGCCAATCCATGTTTCTTTAATGCAATAAGCCCCTTTTCAGAAATCATATTGCTGTTCCACTGCACCGCAAAACTCGTCACCACTTCGTTGTTCACATAGCCCGAATCACGCAATTTGTGCCGCACCAAATCCTCCATTACCCGCAATGCCGGACAACCCGAAAAAGTAGGCGTTAAGGTAACCTTAATCTTGCCATCCAACTCCTCCACACCCGTCACTATTCCCAAATCCACAATACTCAAAGTGGGGATTTCAGGATCCATTACATCCTCCAAAAGGTGCAAGATTGTGTCTTTTATCATGTATGAGGTTAGAATCTGGTATCAAAAAAGAAAGCTGTTAAGTGGCTTACCACTCAGCAACAGGGTCAATGCGGAACACCTCCGTCATTTCATCCAACAAGGGCTGCAAATGCTCGGTATGGTAGCCTTTGCGACCACCTAAAGCTGGGGTTACATCAGATACCGCTGGCAATTTCAAGCCCACTGCTTCCACAATCGGGGTGATTTTATCCAACCAAGCAGCTTTTAAGGCTTCTTCGCCGCCAAAAATGCCCGCTTCTATCAATTCATTTTCGTAATTGCCTGGCTCAAAAATACCCAAGGCCAAAGGAAATGCTTCGTTAATCGCAGATTGCATCCGCGCCTTGCTCTCCTCGTTTCCATGGGCCAATTGCTTCAACCAAGCATCGGCATGCATGGTATGGTATTTAATTTCACCTCTAAACTTGCGCGCCACCATGCTCACTGAATCAAAAATGCAATTGCTCAGCATCTCAAAACGCAAGGCATCGGCATGGTCGTAAAAGAAATGGCGCATCAAACTAAAATCGTATTCGCCAATGGGCATTTCTACCAAATGCGAACAGTGGAAATCCTTCTCATTGCGGGTAAATGCAATGGTATCAGGCGCAGCCTCACCCATTTCATGCAGTATTTCATACAAAGCACTGGCCTGTCCTATTTTGTCTTGGGCCATGCTGCTAAATGCAATATCTTCCTCCAAAATGGGTCCCAATCCGGTCCATTCTGAGTTTCTATGCCCCAAAATGAGCAAGTCATCCGCCATTTTGTAAAGCAGCTCTTTTAAGCCTTCTACGTGTCTTTCAGTAAGTTCCATTATTTTACCTGCCTTTCTTTGTATGCTTTAATTCTGTCCATCACCTTGTAACTTTCAGGGTCGCGGTGAAATTTGTCCGAGGTCAATTCAAAAATATCGTCATCCGCGTATTCCGTAGCGCTGATGTCGCTGGTTTTAGCCACCCAAAGGTTTACACAGGTTCCGCGACGCGCATATTGTTCTTTTCCAAACATCAATGCCAGCTCGCTATTGGGCGCATGCACCGAACCCACATGCATGTGGTGGGTGCCGCGTTTTGCTTGTGCAAACACTTCATAGGTCTGCAACTGATCCAAATTTTCCTGATGCCCGATTTTTGCCTCTATATCAATATTGGCGCGGGTTACTCTGGGGTCTAAACTTTTAATTGTCATTGGGTGATAATGATTTTTTCTGTATGGGTTTTGCCGTCGGAGTCTACTTTCAATATGTAAATTCCCTTGGGCAATTGTGTCAAATCTATTGGGATGTAATTGTGTCCCGCCACTGCTTGTCCTGCTGCACTGCTCACCATTTCTCCGTTTAATTGGTAAACACTCAAGTTCCAGCCTGTAGCGCTTTCACTGTTCAATTTCAATGAAGCAATACCATTGCTCGGATTGGGATAAATTCCCGCTTTTAATTTGCTGTTTTTTGATACCGAAGCATCATAATTGTCAAAACTCAAATCGTCGAATATGGCATAACTCTGTGAGTCGTTAAAGGTGTTGAAACTGCTGTCAGACACCAACAAGGCCACAGTAGCACTGTCTGGAATGCCCGAAAAATTAGGGTTCCAGCTAATATTTTCTGCAAATTCAAAGAAACTGGCATGGTCTGTTCCATCCATATAAATGGCGGAGCCCACAATGCTGTCAGCCTCAAAAATATTCACCCAAACTGCCGCTACATCGCCCAAATTCATGTTGGACCTGATATGTCCCCTAATGCTTTTGTAGCGCGAGTTGATGGCAAATGATGGGGTAAATACATCAGAATTGCCTACTGAAACACCAGGTTTGATGGTTAATGCCACACCAGGCAAACTGTCAACAGTTCCCAATTCCAAATCCCGAACAATAATGCCCGATAACCGAATGGCAGAACCGAAATGGCTGATATTGGTTTTTACTGTATTGCCTGCAAACTGACCCTCAGATTCCAAATACAATGCCTGTGTGGCCCAAGCTGTAGGGTACTCAATTACACTGTTGGTCCAGTTTTCAAAACTGTGGTTCGGTATGTTAGCCGCAGCACTGTTGTTGTTGAATTTGAAAGTAATGGCATCAATTTCTATGCTGCCATTGCTGTAAGGACCAAAAATGCCATCTGCCGATGAAATGGCGATAAACGCTGAGTCTGCCACCAAAGAAGGGGTGCCGCTGATGTAGGCAATCGGAAAAGTTTTGCTTGTCCAGTTGCCGCTGTTGCCTATAAGTTCTATTTCCTCGTAAGCAATCAACTCACCCTGCTTGGTAAAACCCAATTCTATATAAGTGGTATCTTGTCCCAACAATGGACGGTATACTATGGTAATGCTGTCTGGTGTAGCTGCATAGGCAAATGCCGAATTGTAAAATCCCAAGTCATCCAGATTGGCCTGCGCCGCTGTGCTGCTTGAGTTGTCTTCGGTATTCGTCATTTTTAAAGCAAAGCCACTGCCGTTGCCGGCCACTTTGCTCACACTGCCTTGTAAGGTCCAGTTTTGTGGCAATTCTTTGGTGCTGCTGCTCCAAAATTCAAAGTGTTGGTTGGGGATTTGCGCTTGCAATAGTGAAAAGGCACCAGCTGAAACAGCAAGTACCGCAGTAGTAAAATATTTTATCATATGGTTTTTCATATTGGACTGCAAAACACCCAAATAGTTGCTTCGAATTAAGAAAGTGGAGTAACGTACTGGGCGTCTTTGCTCAAAATAGCCCTGCGTACCCAACGGCCTTTTTCTTCAGCCATGCGGCGCACTGCAAGCCTTTCAGCATTGCATGGACCGTTGCCGTTAATCACTTGTTTAAACACTTCCCAGTCTGGCTCGGTATAATCCCATTTGCCAGTGGTTTCGTTCTTTTTCAAATTGGTGTCGGGCAAGGTCAATCCCAAATCCCAAATTTTAGGAACGTACATGTTCAAAAATTGCTGGCGCATATCGTCATTGCTGGCCATTTTTACTTTCCACTTCATCAATGTTTCGGTGTGTACCGATAGTTTGTCGCTAGGACCAAAGAAATGCATAATAGGAGGCCACCAGCGGGTTAGCGCATCCTGCACCATAGCGCGTTGCACTGGAGTTCCAGTTGCCAAAAACACCACATTGTCGTGCCCGTATTTCAAATGGAAAGATTCTTCAGCACAAATCCGGTCTAGGGCCCTGCAATAAGGACCATAACTGCCTTTGCTGTTGGCTATTTGGTTTACAATAGCTCCTGCATCAATCAACCAAGCGATTACGGCACTGTCGGCCCATGTAAGCGCAGGATAGTTGAAAACGTTGGAGTATTTGCTTTTGCCATCAATAAGGTCGTTAATCATGTCTTCACGGCTTTTGCCAAGGGTTTCACAAGCCGAGTACAGCAATTGTGCATGTCCTACCTCGTCTTGTACCTTAGCCATCAATGCCAATTTCCTGCGAAAACCCGGTGCACGGGTAATCCAGGTGCCTTCTGGCAATGCACCAATGATTTCAGAATGCGCGTGTTGCTCAATCATGCGAATGAGTTGCTTGCGGTATTCCTTTGGCATCCAGTCTTGTGGTTCAATTTTATCCCCTGCAGCAATGCGTGCTTCAAACGCAGCCAGTTTTACAGGATCCTCATCTGCAACCAAGCTGTTTACAGGTTTGGTAGGATCAATTTCGATGTAGCCGTTTCCGTACATGGTATAAGGTTATTTTTTTAGTCCAGTTAAAATAAATTCGTTCAGTTTCTCTGCTATTTGCTGCGGGTTCATTTCCCCATCGGGGCGGTACCATTCTACCACCCAGTTCAGGGAGGAGAGGATGGTAAGCACTGCAAACTTGTTGTTTACTTCATTAAACAAGCCTTCTTCTTCGCCGGTTTCCAGTATTTTTCTAAACTGGTTTTCGTATTCATCGCGCAGGCTTACAAATTCTTTTCTGCTTTCTTCTGCCAAGTTGCGCCATTCGTGTATAAACACAAAGCTGGCGTTCAAATTTTCGGTAAGCACCTTTATATGGTTGCGCACCGCCATGGCCAGTTTTTCTTCAGCGTTAAAGTAGATATCGTTTACCTCATTAATACCGGTAATGAACTTATCGGCCATACCAAAGCAGGTGCTGCGCAGAATTTCTTCCTTACTGCTAATGTGGTTGTACAGGCTGGCTGCTTCTATTTGCAGGGCAGCGGCAATATCGCGCATAGAAGTACCTTGGTATCCGTTGCTCCGCATCATTTTCTGTGCGGTAGACATAATCTGTTCGCGGCGTGTAGGTTCTAATGACTCTGGCATGGTTATCGACTAACAAACGTTAGTTTATAATGCAAACATACAGATTGCTTTTTACAAAGTCAAGTGTTTTTCAAAATCTGACGCTTTGGAGTAATTCACATTTTACACACTATGCAAAAAGCAAATAGGGGAATTCATTATTTTTGATTGGTGAAATGCATACATCAAAGGTTCGGCTATGTTTGCTGCAGGGATTGAATGACGAAGTTTTGGTGCGGGTATATAAACGAGTAATGAGCAATCATAATATTGACCAAACAACATAAATAATATAATTGCAGTAAATGAATGAGTGATTTTCATTGTTTAGAAATAGAATTTCCTAATGTCGATTTTAGCAAATATGCAAGTACAAATAGAAAAGTCAAAATCAGCAATGTTCATCATGCACATCTATTCACCAAGCAAGACGAAATTGAATTGCGAATTTTATTTGATGACAGAACAGGTTTTGACAAAGCGCTAATGAATTGGTCAAGCAAGATTAATTGGCGAAAATTCGGGTCATTTTTGAAAGTTGAAGTAACTAAAAATCATACAAACGAACGCTTGCAAAAAGTTGATTTATCTGAAGCTAAATTAGTTGGATTTACAAGTAGCACAAAATTTTACGAAAAGGGCACAAATTACATTAGCGTAAGAATTGACACTGTAAAATTTTATTGGCCAAAAAATGAAGAAGAAAACAATTCAGCAGAATTTTACTTAGATGACAAAGGTTTTAGAGTTGTAGAGCCGTTTTATTCTTCTTTGTCGCCAAAAGAATGGTTTGTAAATGATGGAAACTTTAACATTTTACGAATGAACGATTCAAAAAAATTTTATAAACTTGGAATTTCAAAATTTCGTCCAGAGTTCAATTTCGTTTCCAAAGACAACAGAATAGACAGAATAGCGACATTAAAGAAAGAACCAAAAATTCAATTCGAATACAACAGCGGAATTACGGAAGAAAATGCCATTTTTTATGGGGATGTGGTTTTAATGTTGGCTTCATTTTACCATCATATAAAAATTGACTATATACTTTGCAGAATGCACTTGGCTGAAAACACAATCACTATAAAAAAACTTGAACAGAAAAACTTTGTGGATAGAAGTGGAAATCTTTCTGGTTTTGGAATTAATTGGGACTTCAATAAGTTTTTGCAATCAAGTTGGCAAAAAGAAACATTGAAAAACTTTGAGTTGATTTCAAAAGCTATTACATTATTTAATCAATCCCAAATCGTTGATGACTATTCTACATTTCTAATTCGTTACAATATTATTGAAATTTGCGACAAGCAAAAACACTTCAACATAAAATTTAAGCTTGCATTGAATAAAAATCATACAAAAGCAAAACAAGACGCAGCGTTGAATATTCTGTTAGAAACAATCAATACTGACGAACATGAAGAATTTAAAAAACGCTGGCATAACGTGAAGACACTTTTACAAAACAAGCCAATGAAAAATCAGCTGGTTTCTTTTTTAGAAAGTCAAAACATAGATCCAAAAACTTTTCCTATAAAACTTGAGGAACTAAAAAAACTTCGGGACAACATTACACACGGAAGTATTGATAAAGTAAACGCTGAACAACTTAGAGTAGCAAACATTTTGCTTTACAGAATTTGTGGAATACTTATTTTAAATTTAATGGGAATTACAGAATGGAAATTAGACAGAGAAATAAACTAGATGAAATAACAGTTTTCCTTAACATGCGTTTGGCTCAATCGCGGGTGACGTGGTTAATTGAACATTCTACTTCGCATCAACTTTTGTGGTGTATTGATAGTTTTGTATTCCGAAATCGCCAACTGCGTCAACACGCAAAACGTTATATGCAAGCCTATCCCGACACTTTTTGTTTTGGTTTAACCCCCGCACAATAAAAATGAAAAATCCATTCATACCCAAGACATATTGGATGAGGCATAAAATACTTATTGCCTTGTCTGCACATCTTAATGACAACCGCGACAAACAACCTTCTGAAAGAGCCATTAATCACAAGCAAATTGCGAACAAAACAGGTTTTTCGGTCAAGGATATAAACGAACAAATGGATTATTTTTTTGATGAAAAAGAACTTGTGGCAACCTCTTATGACATAGAAAGTAAACCAATTTACCATATTAGGGCAAGTGGATTGAAGGCAATTGCAGAAAGGAAATTCATCAATGAAGGTAAATTGCTAAATACTAATATATGGACAGGATATATAACTGCTGTATTTACAACAATAGCCGCATTGGTCGGCGTAATTGCGCTTACGATTGAATTTACTCAAATGAGCCATATTAAATCCCGTATTGACAAATTAGAATCAGAAAATAATAACATACTATTTCAAATAAAGAAATTGGAATCAATGCAATTAAAATTAGGACAACATGACCAAATTCAAAATAATCACGTTGACACATCGGCAAAGAATCAAACCAATCTTCAAAAGCACTGAAATTATTTTTATTTTTTCCTTCTTTTAAGCCAAAACAAACCTTGACACAAACCACCAACACAGGCCAGTATATAACAGCGAATAATCAATACTCCACTGCGTTCCGCATCGCCAAGCCGAAAACCGATAACAATTTAATCCCATGAATAAAACCACTCTCATATTCCTTTTCACCTGTGCCATACTCACTGTTGCGGCGCAGACAAGGGGAGATGGTGTTAAAGCAACCCATAGTGAAGCCAAAATTGCTATGGCGGATGTTATGGGGAATTGGTATTCCGCGGATTCGGTTGCCAAATTGATTTGTTTTAGAAACATCAACAACCACTATGTAGATATCGAAGGCATAAAACATGGTGTTGGAAATTACGGTTTTAGAATTATGGCCGACAGCATATCTGCAAAAGGCACCGCACCCAATTGGCCTCCGTATGATTGTACATTGAGGTTGATCGATAAAAAACATTTGGAAATAGCCTTCTACCAGTTTTTTGATACCGTGTCGACCAAGGTTACTTACAGGCGCTGAAATGGCCACAATAAATACGATTTATAAAATACCCGGAATACAAATTTGCATTGAAATATTGATATACAGAAAAGCAATTGAGAGATGAAATTACTGAAGAAGTTAACGATACTTCATTGAATTTCAAAATAGAAGTCCAGTTTTATTGCTAATAAACTGGACAAAATAACTATCTTTGGACTGTAATAGGACGAATGAAAATAGCTGAATACATAGCATTTACCATAGATAGGCTGCCCAAGGGATATGTATTCACCTATGCTGACTTTGATGCAAAGGTGGATCAAAAAGAAGCAGTGATAAAAGCCCTGAACCGTATGGCGGTTTCAGGTAAGATTGCGAAACTAGCAAAAGGCAAATACTACAAACCCGAAAACACGCCCTTTGGCAATCTTCTGCCCAATCAGGCGCAGGTAGTAAAAGACTTATTGGAAGAAAATGGAAAAATAAGTGGTTATCTCACAGGTTACAGTATTTACAATCAATTGGGCTTAACCACACAGGTAAGCAATACCATACAAATTGGGAAAAATCAAATTCGCCCTAATTTTAAAAGAGAACGCTATACGATTGCTTTTATAAACCAAAAAAACACCATCACCCAAAAGAATATTCCTTTGTTGCAGCTATTGGATGCCATACGATACATCAAAAAAATACCTGATGCCAGTATAGAAGAATCCTGCAAAAGGTTCTTGGCAATAATCAAAAACTTTTCAGATAAAGAAATAAACATCTTGGTACGTTTGGCATTAAAATATCCACCTGCAACAAGGGCCTTATTGGGGGCCCTGTTGGATCAATTGCAACTAGGCAAAGCAACAGAACCGCTTTTAAAATCATTGAACCCAATCACTAAGTATAAACTTATAGGTGTAGCGAAAGCAATTTCCATCACCGAAAAATGGAATATTGTATGAACCTACACGAAAACAAAATCTTATTCCGACAAGCAGTTCAGTTTACGGCTGACCAAATGAAAATCCCAGCTATTTATGTAGAAAAAGACTATTGGGTAACCTATACTTTGTTTACCATTTTCAATAGTGACATTGGCAAAGACACCGTGTTTAAGGGCGGAACAGCACTATCCAAGTGTTATAATATGATTGAACGATTTTCGGAAGATATTGACTTGTTAGTATTAAGGCGTGAAGGAGAAACAGACAGCAAGTTAAAATCAAAATTAAAAACAATAAGTACAGTTGTAGAAACCGTATTGCCAGAAGTAACTATTGAAGGCATTACACATAAAATGGGAATGAATCGAAAAACGGCACACTCTTACAACAAAGAATTTAAAGGCGATTACGGACAAGTAATGGATGTGATAATTTTGGAATCAACTTGGCTAGGATACTACGAACCATACATTACCAAAAGCATTGATTCATTTATTGGTCAAATGATGTTCGAAAATAAGCAGTCTGATATTGCTAAAGAAAACGGACTACTTCCTTTTGACCTTTTGGCATTAGAACCCATTAGAACCATTTGCGAAAAAATAATGAGCTTGGTTCGCTTTTCTTATAACGAAAATCCAATAGAAGATTTAAAGAAAAAGATAAGGCACATTTACGATTTACACCAATTGCTAAAACAAGAAGAATGTATAAGCTTTTTCCATTCAAAAAACTTTGATGTTATGTTACTAAAAGTTGCAAATGATGATTTAATAAGTTTTAGAAACAACAATAAATGGCTGAATCATCATCCAAATGAAGCTCTAATTTTCAAAGAATTAGAAACTGTTTGGAATGAACTTAAATCAGTGTATAACGGTGAGTTTAAAAATATGGTGTATGGAGAATTGCCCAATGAAGAAGCCATTTTAGAAACATTAAAAATGATTCAAGAAAGATTGAAAGCAATTTCTTGGATAATAACTATTTAACCCAAATAATGAAATTCACTGAGGCTATTTTAGAAAATGTGTTTGCCGAGCTGTTGGGGCAAGAAGGATTTCGGAGGATAACCAACGCATTTGGCAGCACCGTTTCATTTTTTGCCGAAACACCAACCCATGAATAAAACCACACTCATATTCCTTTTCACCTGTA
>JADYZD010000063.1 GCA_020853295.1 Bacteroidia bacterium
AAGAAATGCCTTAATAAACACCTTTAAAATCCATTTTTATTTCCGGTACATCCACCCCCATATTTAATGTTCAATTTGAACATTTTAGGACAATTTTTAAAGGTGTGGGTACAGGCTACTTTCCACCTCCAATAAGGTGCTGGACCATATTTGCAGCCTACTATGTCATAAGCCATTTTGTGGTGGTTATAAATAAGCGGTACAAATTCCTTTTTAATGAACTTTTTGTATGCTTTTCGGTTTTTTCGGTTGACATCACTGGCCATTTTTAAGAGCAAAGCCTTGGCAATAAACTGGGTATCGGTTTGATGGAGAAATTGAATCAAAGCAGTGCGAACAATATGGGCCAAACTATCGTCACCGAGCATAGCGCATGCACAAGTAGCGTTGTTGAAATAATCAACCGGCAACCAATATTTAAAGGCCTGGTAGCTAGAGCAAACCGTAGTATTGTTTTGACTAGGGATAGGTAAAGCAGTAGTCTGGGCCTTTAGGTTCAGGAATGGAAATGCCAAAAAGCAGATGGCAATCAAGAAAAGCGGTTTGGAACTGCGGTATTGCAAATACACCTGCGATTTACAACCCAAATATCACGTTTCAAAAATAAATTGCCACAATTTTGATAGATTTACATTGTTTTGAAACTTCAACCATGAATTCCGCCTCCAGATTTGTATGTATGGTTTTGTTGATACTGTCGACAACTATGGGTGCCGCCCAGCAACCTGGTACTTGGCACTTGGCAGATAGGGATGGTTTGCCATCGAATACGGTTTACAATATTTTACAGAGCAAGTCTGGTTATATGTTTTTTGGAACTGCAGCGGGCTTGGTAAAGTTTAACGGAATTAAGTTTGAGCTCCTAAAGAACCCTTTGGCGAAAGCAGCGGATGCCAGTGAGTTGCAGGAAGATGATTCGGGTAATATTTGGTTCAGCAATTTTAACCATGAATTGTTTGTTTACCACAAGAACAAAGACATAGAAAAAATCGCCAGTGTAAATGAGTCCAATTTCAATGCAAGGGGAAGGTACTTTATAGGCAAGGACGGGAATTTGTGGCTTACCAATAACTCTGAAATATTTAAATTGGATAGAAAGACTAGGCAGGTTCAAGGCTGCATAAAACTTTCACGCTATTATTTCGGATTTACCGCTTGGGGGAATAATGGATTGTTCACTGAGAATGATTTTGAGGGTTTTAGTTTTATTTATAAAGATGGGGTATTGCAATTGACCGATACCATTTGTGTGCGAAATGCCAACACTGAGTTGGAACGCAGCATCATTTATTCCAGGAAATATCAATTCATTATTGATTTTGAGAATCCCATATTGTTAAACAAAAAAGACTATAAATTAAATGACTCAAAATATATAAAGCCCCTAAAAACCATCAACAACTACGGCATGCTCGCCGATGGGGAAATGTGGATTGCTACTAGTAATGGGGTGGTTTTTTTCAACGCCGATGGGAGTCCTAAATTTGGCGGTAGAATTATTTTAGAAGGACTGAATACCAGTTTTGTGTATAAAGACCAAGAAGGCAATATCTGGATTTCATCATTAAACGATGGTGTTTTTATGGTGAGCAATTTTCAAATTGAAAATTATATATTTTACAATACCAACCACACACGAAATGGTGTTACCAACCTGTTTGTTATTGGAGACAAACTTATGGCTTGTTTGGGCAATGGGAATATTGAAGTTTTTAACAATGCCGAACACAAGATTTTGGAAACTGGACTAACCCGAAACGTGTATTTTATGGTGCCATTGAATCAGAATAAAATGTTATTCAATTCCGAATTGGGGAGTTTTAGCGGTTCTGTACTTCGCAACTTGTCAGGCTTGGGGAGCATAAAAGGCTGGGCCAGTTATGGCAACAAGGTAGTGCTGTCAAATCAGTTGGGTTTGTATTTGTTTACATCCAAACTCATGGACGGGATACCTGAAAAGAATGCCCAATTTAAATATGTTTTTTTAGAGAAAAACGAGAAAGGGTTTGTGTTAAGAACAGAACAACGAAATTCAGCAAATGGCCAAATTTTAGAAGGCAGGTCGGGCAGGTTATTTAAAGACAGTAAAGGACGGATTTGGATTTCAAGCACCACTGGTATTTACTATTTTTTTAATGATACTTTGGTGAAAATTACAGTTCAGCAAAATGCAAATGCCATGGCACTAGATTTTGCTGAGGGCAATAATGGAGTGGTATATATGGTATTGGCGAACTCTGGTATCTATACATTTCACAACAATAAATTGCAATTTTATATAGATGAAAAGTCGGGCCTTTCCAGCAACAATGCACGCCGTTTAATTTGGCACAATGATTTGTTGTGGATGGCTACGGCCATGGGATTGAATGCCATAAACACTGTTGATAGATCTGTAATTAAATATAGAATTAATGACGGATTGCCAGCCAATGATATTTTGGACATCGCAATTTATGCAAACAGAATTTGGTGTGCCAGTTATGCCGGATTGAGCAGTATTCCATTGAGTTATAGGCCCAAGAACACACAAGCGCCGAAATTGTATTTAACGGATATATTGATCAACAACAAATCAATACAGAACAATGGTGGCATAATTACTGTAAATTCCAATCAAAATAATTTGCAATTTGAGTTTAATGGAATTAATTTTAAAAGCAGGGATTGGTTGTACTATGAGTACCGTTTACTTGGATTGAATTCAAACTGGCAAAGGCTTGATGGCAGGAATACATCTTTGAATTTCGCAGGCTTGTCGCCAGGTATTTACACTTTTGAGTTGAGGGCATTTAATGATAAAGGAGTGGCTTCGGAGATTGTAAAATCTGCTGAAATTTGTATAAAAAAACCTTGGTGGTTACAATGGTGGTTTTTGATTTTGTCCGTATTGCTATTCGCGTTTGCATTGTATTCTTTAATGCGATACAGGAATACTGAAAAACAACGCAAAGCTGAGCTGGAACAAGATTTGCGAATGAGCCAGCTCACATCATTAAAGGCACAAATGAATCCCCATTTTATGTTTAATGCCCTAAATTCTATCCAGGATTTTATTTTATTAAATGATAAGGTAAGTGCAAATACCTATTTGGGCAAATTCAGCGATTTGATGAGGATGGTGTTGGACATGAGCAACAAATCCAGTATCAGTTTGGCCAATGAAATAAAGGCTTTGCACTTGTATTTGGAATTGGAAGCGGTGCGGTTTGAAGACTCCATGGAATATGTGGTAAATACCTCCGAAAATCTGGATCCAAACGAGTGGGAATTGCCGAGTATGATTATTCAGCCATTTGTAGAAAATGCTATAAAGCATGGGCTATTGCACAAAAGGCAGAACAGAAAATTGAGGATTGAATTTTCTAAAAAAACCGACAGCAATTTGTTGAATGTGCGCATAGAAGACAACGGAGTGGGCAGAAAGGAAGCTGAGAGAATAAATAAAAACCGGGTGAAACAACATACCAGTTTTGCAACAGGAGCAACAGACCAGAGGTTAAGGCTACTGAATCAAGAGGGTAAAAAGCAAATACAAATAGAGTATACCGATTTAATCAACGATAAAGGTGAAGCCATTGGTACGGTGGTGGAATTGGAAATTGGAATGAAAGCAATCATTTAGCACAAAAGAAATGACAAAAGAAGTAGGAGAAAAATTAAGTGCTGTAATCATTGAAGATGAGCAAAAGGCACGTAGAATATTGCAAACTTTGTTAGAAGACAATTGCAAGGATGTAGAAGTGGTAGGTGTTGCAGAGGATGTGCCAGCAGGGGTAAAAACCATCATATCCAGCAAACCCGATGTGGTGTTTTTGGATATTGAGTTGCCTGGATTCAATGGTTTTGAATTGGCTGATTTTTTTGAAGAAATCAATTTTGAAATTGTATTTACAACTGCGTATAGTGAATATGCCATTAAAGCATTTCAGATGTCGGCTTTGGATTACATTCTTAAGCCTATTCAAATTGGCCATTTGCAGGCTGCTGTTGAAAAGGCCAAATCCAGGAAGGGCAATCAGATTCAGGAAAAAATGCAAGCATTAAAAGAAAATTTGAACTCGAGCACTCCCAATAAAATTGCTTTGCCCATTGCTGAAGGATTTTTATTTGTTGAGCAAAATGAAATTATTTATTTGGAAGCAGACAACAGTTATACCACCATTTATTTTACTAATGGCAATAAAATATTGGTGAGCAGAAGTTTAAAAGAGTTTATAGATATTATCAATAGTCCAGAATTTTTTAAACCCCATAGAAGCTATTATGTAAACTCCAACCACATTAGGCAATACAACCGCCAGGACAGTGGGAGTTTGGTTATGGACAATGACCATACGATATACATTGCCAGGGATAAAAAACAGGATTTTATTGAATTTATGAAGAATAAGGGAGCATTGTAGATCTGAATTATTTACGAATAATAATCAAAGAAATACATTTCACAATTCGATAGACACATTTCACAAAAACACAGACATTAAATAGGCCATATTATTCTTGATTTGTAGTACAAAATAAGAATAATTATCATGAAAAAATTACTTCAACTGGCAGTCGCGCTATGTACTACTACAACTGCCTTTTCACAAAGCTGGAAGGCTCTTTATACCAGCGATAAAACTGCAACAAATGTGGTTTTGGCAGAGGGCAAAAACAATGAAATATTTGTGGGGTTTTTAGACAAATATTCAGGTAAGCCTGGTGTTAAGAAATTGGTTGGAAACACCTGGGTTTCTGTAGGCGATTCTTTATTTGGTTATTGGGCAGGTAACATGAGAATGGCCATTAAAAAAGATGGTCATCCAGTTATTGCGTTTCAAGACATCAACAAGAATTTTCAGCTTACGGTAATGCAGTACAATGGCACTACTTGGGATACACTGGGCCGGAGGGGTTTTACTGGCCTAACTTCTACTGGAGATGTAGGTCTTACGGTTGTAGACACACAAATATGTGTCGCTTTTCAGCAGTTTAATCAAATCAAGGCCTGGAAATCCAATGGAACCAATGCTTGGACTGAAGTGGGTCCGGGAGGCGTGATTTCTACTGGTTTTCCTTCCAATGTTAATTTAAGCACAAATGGAAATAGGTTGTATGTGAGTTACAGGGACAATTCAGGAAAGCACTATGTTCGGTATTCTGATAATTTATTTAATTTCTTTACATTGAAAAGTTCCTTTGGATCTGGTGCATCCTCTTCAGTACAAACAGTTGTTTTACCTGGGAATGTTGAATTTAGTTCTTGCATCAATTCTTCAGGAACATTACAGTCATTTTATTATTATGTAAATTGGAGCAATACAAGCAATTTGCCCAATAATTTAGCCCCACTATCAGTATCATCTTTCTCTCTTGGGTTGAATGATTCTATGCCTGTAATTGTTGCCAAAGACAATAAAAATAAATGCAGGTTTTACAGGGCGAATTTGATAAAAAACACTTGGGACAGTGTGGGGTCTTCTTATGTAACCCAATCTGAAATTAACGATAAAGTACATGTATTGACAACTTCAAATAAAGATATATATATTGGGTATCATGATGCGCTTAGTGGTGGAAAATTGGTTATCGTAAAATTGTGCGAAAGTATTGGCAATTTGAAAATATCTACCTTGGATCCAATTCCAGCAAAGTTGTGCATTGGCTCAAGTAAGCGTTTATCTGCATCTGTAGTTGCTACCAAATACCAATGGTTGTTGGACGGAACACCCATACAAGGTGGCAATTCTAGAATGTACACTGCAACCCAAGCAGGTAGTTATATGGTGAAGGCGCACAACGGATGTGGGGACAGTAACAGCTCTGTAACTTATTCATTGGTAGCAGGAACTTCTCCAAAACCAGTAATTAGCCAGAATGGGGCAAAGTTGGTAACCACTGACTATCTCGCCTATCAATGGTTATTGAATGGTCAGGAAATAAGCGGTGCAACAGCAAAAGAATACACACCCACGGAAGGTGGAACTTATGCGGTAAAAACTTTTTCTGCCGATAGTTGTATTGTATTGTCTGACGCCTATACTTATTGGCCAGCAATTATCAGTAATGTTGAGAATGGTATTATGCAGGTGTATCCAAACCCAGCAAAAGACCATTTGCAAATTGTAGGAATGGGAAAATTGCAGGTAGGAATTTATGATGCAGCCGGTCGCCGTTTGGGTACATTTGAATTGCAAGAAAATACACCTATTGATATTTCTAATTTACCTAAAGGCTTGTTGTTTGTAAAGGCCTTGGGCCATTCAAAAACATACACCATTATCCATGAATAATGGGCAAGTAGGATAAGATAAAATGGATATGAAAAAATAGCATTTCATATTTATGGGTTTTGTTTGGGCACCGAAAGGTGCCCTTTTTATTGCGATAAATTGTATTTATTTTAAAGGAATTATTGAAGCATTTATGACTTAAAATTACTTTGTTTGCCCTGCAAACTTATTTACAAGTGGTGGTGTTATGAAAATTGGGCTTGGTTTCCACTTCCAAAGTGGCATGTTGGATATTCATGTGTTCCAATTGGTGCTTTAGCTCGTGTTTTACTGCACCTATTTCTTGTTCGGTTAGGGTACTTTCAACCAATAAGTGCGCTGTGAGTGCATTGCGGGTTGTGCTTACGGCCCAAACATGAATGTGAAAAATTTGGAGCACACCAGAAATTGAAGTGGCCACTTTTTGAATTTCATCTATGCTAATATCATCCGGAACCCCATCTAGTGATAAGGACAGGCTGCTTTTAAGTAAACGCCAAGTGCCAATGAGAATCACCAAACAAATGATGATAGAAATAATGGGATCAATCCATGTGAAGCCAGTAAAATGCAATGCAATTCCACCCAATACTACTGCCAAAGAAACTCCTGCATCAGCAGCCATATGTAAAAATGCAGCCTTGGAATTCAATTCGTTTCTGTGCAGAAATAGCAATGCCGTAACCGAATTGATGACAATACCAATTGCAGCTACAACTGTCATGACGCCCCACTCAGCAAGTACAGGTTGAATAAGGCGGTTAATGGCTTCGTATCCTATAAAACCTATTGCAATTAACAATAAAACCCCATTGGCTAAGGAAGCCAGAATGGTGCCTTTGGAATAACCATAAGTAAAATGAGGGTTTGGTTTTTGGTCTGCCATGCGCAAAGCCAAGAGGCTAATTGCCAATGCGGCCACATCGCCCAAATTGTGCCAAGCATCTGCCACTAGGCTCAGAGAATGCGAAGCAAAACCATAAATAAACTCAATAGTAACAAAAACAGCATTGAGGAAAATTCCCAAAATGAAGGGTTTGGTGATGTGTTGCTCTGCTGCATGGCTATGGTTATGACCCATCATTCGAAAATATGAAAAATCAGCCAAGAATTTGCAACTAAGATTTAGGGCATTGCCTTAAACGCCTTAGAAGCCCAAAACTTTTTCTACAGGTGTTTTGCCGTCAAACAGCATTTGGGGATTTTCGAGCAAGTTTTTTACACGAACCAAAAAACTTACACTTTCACGGCCATCAATAATTCTGTGGTCATAACTTAGCGCCACATACATCATTGGACGAATAACCACTTGTCCGTTTTCTGCAACTGGTCTTTCAACAATATTGTGCATTCCCAAAATGCCACTTTGTGGTTGGTTAATAATAGGAGTACTCAAAAGACTGCCGAAAACACCACCATTGGTAATGGTAAAAGTGCCACCCGACATTTCTTCCAAACTCAATTTCCCTTCGCGGGCTTTGGTGGCCAAGCGTTTCACTTCTGATTCAATTTCTGCTAGGCCCATGGACTCTGCATTTCGAATTACAGGAACAACCAAACCTTTTGGAGCCGAAACAGCAATGCTGATATCACAGTAATCATGGTACACGATCTCTTCTCCTTCAATGCTGGCGTTTACTGCTGGCCAATCATTTAAAGCGATACAAACCGCCCTAGTAAAGAAGCTCATAAAACCGAGTCCAACACCAAATTTTTCCTCAAATGGCTTTTTGTACTGGGTTCTTAAATCCATGATGGGCTTCATGTTTACCTCATTAAATGTGGTTAGCATGGCGGTTTCGTTTTTCGCAGCCACCAATCTTTTGCTCACTGTTTTTCGCAGGTTGCTCATTTTTTCGCGCCTTGCTTCGCGGCTGCCTGCAGATGCTGGACTTGCTGAGTTTGAGCCAACAACGCCACCAGCAACAATGGCTTCCAATGCATCAAGCTTGGTGATTTTTCCATTAGAACCAGTGCCTTTAATGCTTGATGGATTGATTTTGTAATCTGCCAACAATTTGGCGGCTATAGGGGAAATAAGCAAATCGACGTTGTTTGTAACAGGTGCAGCTGCTATTTCAGATTTGGGCTCAGCAGGTTTGGCAGTGGGCACAGCAGCCGGAGCATCAGGTGCTGCATTTGAAGCTGATTTGGGCTTCTCAGCATCTGTATTGATAATGGCAACAACAGCGCCAACTGTAATTGTATCGCCTACATTGCCAATGATTTTTTCGATAAGGCCAGATTTTTCGGCATTCACTTCAAAAGTGGCTTTATCACTCTCCATCTCCACTATTGGTTGATCCATATCAACCCATTCGCCTTCTTTTTTTAGCCAATTGGCAATAGTTACTTCACTAACACTTTCGCCCGGTGAGGGCACTTTAATCTCAAGAGACATTGGTGGTGCAAAATTAGCGAATTCAAACGGAATTTGGGTATTTTAAAAACAAGAAAATATGTTATATTGGATGGGTTTGAATTGTTAAAAAAATTATCATAGTGAAAGAGCATTATTTACACCAGATATGGAAATTGGGATTGTTCAATCAAACGGGCTTAACAACAGCCCAAGGCAACCCCATTCAGATTGAGAGCAGGGGCGAATGGAATTGGGATAGCGGCCCCGATTTTTTTAATTCAAGAATTCGGTTGGGGGGTGTACTGCTAGCAGGTAATGTGGAGATTCACATCAAATCTTCTGACTGGTACCGTCATGGGCACCAAAATGATACCGCATACAACAACACCATTTTGCACGTGGTGTATGAAAACGATATGGACATTGTGATGAACAATTTGGAAACCTTACCTACATTGGAATTAAAATCCCTGTTACATGGCGGAATTGAACAAGGCTTAGATGCATTTTTCAGTACCTTAGACTTTCCTGTTTGTTCCAAACACTTATTACCTGGCAAAAGCGATGTTTTTTTGGGTATGCAAGAACGGGTGCTTAACGAGAGGTTGGCCGCAAAGTCGCAGTACTTTGGCACTTTGTTAAAACAATTCCAAGGTGATTTAGAAACTGCATTTTACATTTTTCAGGCCAGATATTTGGGCTATAAAGTCAATACAGATGCTATGCAGATGTTGGCACAAGCTGCTCCTTTAAAAACATTGGCAAGATTTAGGGACCAGCTTACTCTGTTGGAGGCATATTTATTTGGACAAGCGGGGATGCTAGCAGCGCCGAAAGACGAATACATGCATCATTTAAAAAAAGAGTATGATTTTTTGAAATCCAAATACAAACAAGATGGATTGTCGGCAGTAGTATGGAAATTTATGCGGATGCGGCCCAGTAATTTCCCCACGATGCGTATTGCCCAAATGGCATCTTGGTTTCACAACAACAACAATCTGTTCCGTTATGTAATTGAATGTAAAGATGCTGCGGCCATATGTTCAGTATTCGAAACTGAAGCCTCAGCATATTGGAATACCCATTACACTTTTGCTAAAATTTCACCGAGTCACAGTGCAGCTATGGGTTTGGGTGCCCGTGAGGGTTTGTTGATTAATGTGGTGGTGCCCGCCATGTATTTTTATGGAGAACTTACCCAAAACAAGGCCTTAAAAGACAGGGCCATGGCGCTATTACAAAGCGCAAGTGCAGAAGACAACCAAGTTACACGGGTATATGAAAAATACGGTTTTTCGAATAAAAACGCATACGAAAGCCAGGCTTTGCTGGGTTTGAGGGAGAAATATTGCGAGAAAAAGCGTTGTTTGGAGTGTGAAATTGGAATGAGGATAATTTCAAAATAACTCAATGGGCATTGGCGTTAATTTTGCCCTTGAAATGAAGTATGATGTAATCATCGTTGGCGGCGGAATCGTAGGCCTGGCAACTGCTTTAAAGATTAAGGAGCAACAAAACGATTGTAAGGTACTGGTTTTAGAAAAAGAAAATAAAATTGCAGGGCACCAAACGGGCCACAATAGCGGCGTTATTCATTCTGGCCTGTATTACAAACCAGGGAGCTTGAAGG
>JADYZD010000064.1 GCA_020853295.1 Bacteroidia bacterium
ACCCAATTTATGTTGGCACATGCCATTGCATTTTACCATAAGGCCCAGAAAATTATGGGCAATTTACAAAAGGTTGCCAGCCTAAGTGCAGATGTGTTTTTGTGTCGTTTGGAACCTTTTTCGCCGCAATTGCACCGTGTAAGGCCACACGCCGGACAACAATTTGTGGCCAATGAAATGCTGCAAAACCTTTCTGACAGTGAGCTGGTAAACGAACCAAGGCCTGCCGTTCAAGATCCGTATAGTTTTAGGTGTATTCCTCAAGTGCATGGCGCCAGTATAGATGCTTTGCAACATTGTTTTTCGGTATGGGAAATTGAATTGAACAGCGTTACCGATAATCCCATTGTTTTTGAAGATGACAACTTGGTATTGAGTGGGGGCAATTTCCATGGTCAACCACTGGCTTTAACCTTGGATTATGCAGCAATTGCTCTTGCTGAATTGGCAAGCATTAGTGAAAGAAGGAGTTATTTACTCATTAGTGGACAAAGGGATTTGCCCGCTTTCTTGTCTCCAAATCCGGGTACAGATAGTGGTTACATGATTGCACAATACAGTGCTGCAAGTGCTGTAAGCCAAAACAAACAACTGTGCACGCCTGCCAGTGTTGACAGTATCGTAAGCAGCAATGGACAAGAAGACCATGTAAGTATGGGGGCCAATGCAGGTATTAAAGCTTTGCAAGTTGCGGCAAATGTGCAGCAGGTCATTGCCATTGAATTTTTGTGTGCCAGTCAGGCGGCTAATTTTAGAAATAAACAGGTTTCTTCAACTGGGCAGCAGCTTTTAAACAAACACGTAATTGTAGAAGATACCCATTTGTTTGATCCTATGTGGGTTTTAATTGATAGGGCGCACGAAGCATTGTTTAAATTATAATTCCATAGAGATGGAAAATACCCAAAATAAAGCGGAAAATATAGATCAATTTATTGCTGAATTTCCTGAGGATGTTCAAGCCATCTTGCAGAAGGTAAGAAGCACTATTAAATCCATTATTCCCAATGCGGAGGAGTGCATTAATTATGGAATTCCTACATTTAAATTAAAGGAAAATGTGGTGCATTTTTCGGGCTATAAAAACCACATTGGATTTTATCCAGGTTCAGGAGTAATTGCAAAGTTCGCAAAAGAAATTGCAGCATTTAAAAATGCAAAAGGTTCTGTTCAATTTCCATTGAATCAAGAAATTCCGTACGAATTAATTCAAAGAATGACAGAATACCGATTGGAAGAAATGGCCTTGAAATCTGCTTTAAAAAAGAAGAAATAATCGGCCGTTTTTAGTTTACACTTCCCATACATTCCTGAATAAAATTCAGTATTTCTTTTCTGCCTTGTTTTGTTTCACTACTGCTGATTTGAAATGGCGGCAATTCTACCCACACTTCACTGAGTGCAGCTTCTATTTTTTCCTGTGAAAGGGCCACTTGTGTGGGAGAAAGTTTGTCTGCTTTGGTGCCAACAAGCATAAAAGGAATGCCATTTTCGCCGCACCAATTTATAAAATCCAAATCCAATTTTTGGGGTGGAATTCGCAAATCTATAAGAATAAATAAATTCACCAGGTTTTCTCTTTTTTGCAGATAGTGTTCTATCATTTTAGAGAATTTGAACCTTTTTTCCTTGCTCACTTTTGCATAGCCATAGCCGGGCAAATCGCAAATCCACCATTTGTTGTCGATATCAAACAGATTTAAGGTTTGTGTTTTTCCAGGCTGCGCGCTGGTTTTGGCCAGTCCTTTATGGTTGCACAGCATATTGATTAAACTGCTTTTGCCTACATTGCTTCGGCCAATAAAGGCAAATTCAGGTACCCGTGCATCTGGCATTTGGTCAGCACGTTCCCAGCTTCCTTTAAATGTAGCTTTCTTAATCTCCATGATTTCGGCCTGCAAGTTACGCCTTATTCGATGTACCTTATTGCTCCATTTTTATTTTCACCTACGGGTATTCGCCATAAAATTGGCCTCCGAAACCGGCTGTGTTGCATTAATAACTATATTTGCAAGCCCTTATATTTTGAGTACTCAAGTAAAGCCGAATCCTGAATCAGATGCTTCAAAAAAGCAGCAGGTGGAAGAAATGTTCGACAATATCTCCCACCGCTATGATTTTCTCAACCATCTATTGTCGTTGGGAATTGATAAAGGTTGGCGCAAAAAGGTAAGGAAGTCATTGTCGCCAAAGAACCCCAAGAAAATTTTGGATGTGGCAACAGGGACCGCCGATTTGGCAATTGAGTTGGCCAAAATGGGGGATGTACACATTACCGGTGTAGATATAAGCAGGGGTATGTTGGATAAAGGAGATATTAAACTGGCCAACCAAAAACTCAGCCACAAAATTGTGCTACAGCAGGCGGATTCTGAAAAATTACCTTTCGAAGACAATGCTTTTGATGCAGTTACGGTTTCATTTGGGGTGCGAAATTTTGAAAACCTCGAAAAAGGCATGACCGAAATGGGGCGCGTATTAAAAACCGGTGGACAATTGGCTGTATTGGAGTTTAGTAAGCCTTCTTCTAAAATTGTAGGGTTGTTGTATTGGTTTTATTTTAAAAATGTGGTGCCACTTATTGGAAGAATTTTTAGCAAAAGCTCCAATGCGTATACTTATTTGCCTGAAAGTGTAAGCAAATTTCCCGAGGGGAAGCAATTTGCAACAATTGCAATGAATTGCGGATTTTCTTCTGTCAATATCAAGCCATTGACCTTTGGAATCAGTACGCTGTATTTATGCGAAAAATAGTATTCCCCATATTGCTATTGGTTTTTGCGAATGCTGTTCAAGCACAGAGGATAGATCCTACACGGGATTTTCGTAAAAAAATGTTTTGGGGAATTGCATTTTCAGGCACTTCAGCAAAAATGAAAGTTGAATTGCATTCTGATTTTTACAACCGCACAGATTCTTTATTGGCCATACGCCCCATAGGTCAAGCGGGTGGTGGATTTGGAGGCACTCTGGCACATAAATTTGGAAAAGAACGCAGGTGGGAGGTAAAAACCCAAACCATGTTGCAGTTGCACCAACGCACAGTGCAGTATAAATGGAAAACAGCACCTACCCAAATATTGAAGATTGAAACCATCTCTTTTGATATTCCCGTAGATTTAAAATATTACAGCGTAATGCCCAAAAACACCCGATTTTATGTATTGGGAGGATTACGGTGGTCGCACGATTTTCAGAGCAATGAGAATGTAGTGATAGGGGCTGCAAAACCTTTAATCGCCATTAAAGCGAATACTTATTATTACGAATTTGGCACTGGATGGGAATTTCGATTGCAATATGTGGATTTGGCAGTAGAACTTCGCATGTCAAATGGATTGAATAATGCATTGGTGAGGGTGCCAGAAAGTTACTACTCGGGTTCCTTGCGGTCATTGTATCCTCGACTTTTCAGTCTTACTTTAATGGCCCAAAATTGAAATTTAATCTTTTACACGAAGCTGCAAATAGCGGTGCTAGGGCTGGTATAGTTGAAACCGCACATGGCAATATTGAAACCCCAATATTTATGCCTGTAGGCACTGCGGGTACTGTAAAAACTTTGCACCGCAATTTCCTTTTGGACGATATTAATGCCGATATCATTTTGGCAAACACATACCACTTGTATTTGCGGCCAGGAAATGATGTGCTCAAGCAAGCCGGTGGAATCCATCAGTTTAGCAATTGGCCCCGACCTGTGCTTACCGATAGCGGGGGGTACCAAGTGTACAGCTTAAGTGCCGCAAGAAAAATGAAGGAGGAAGGGGTGACTTTTCAAAGCCATATAGATGGTTCTAAACACCTTTTTACACCTGAAAATGTGATGGATACCCAGCGCATTATTGGTGCTGATTTAATTATGGCATTTGATGAATGCACTCCTTATCCCTGCGATTATAAATATGCAAAATCCTCCATGGAACTCACACACCGTTGGTTGGACAGGTGCATTGCCAGGTTTAAAGAAACCGAACCTTTGTACGGTTATGAGCAAACATTGTTGCCCATAGTGCAAGGAAGTACGTATAGCGATTTGCGCAAAAAAAGTGCAGAGTATATTGCAAACAAACAGGCACCAGCAAACGCCATTGGTGGATTGAGTGTGGGTGAGCCGGCTGAAGAAATGTACCGCATTACAGAAGAAGTTACGGCCATTTTGCCTGCAGACAAACCCAGATATTTAATGGGGGTAGGTACACCGGCAAATATTTTGGAGTGTATCGACCTGGGTATTGATATGTTTGATTGTGTTATGCCCACCAGAAATGGCAGAAACGGAATGCTTTTCACGGCTAACGGTATTATCAACATTAGAAATAAACGTTGGGCTGCTAATTTTGAACCACTGGATGTGCTCACCCCTGAATATAGCAAAGCCTATGTGCGCCACCTTTTTGTTTCTGGAGAAATGTTGGGTGCGGTAGTGGCCAGTTTGCACAATTTAAGGTTTTACTTGTGGCTGGTAAGAGAAGCCCGAAAACAAATAATTAGCGGTAATTTTGCGGTGTGGAAACCCCAAATGGTAAAGGCGGTGACTACAAGATTGAATTAATGAAAATTTTAGATTGGTATATTGCAAAGAAATTCTTGACCACTTTTGTGGTGACAATTTTTCTTTTTGTAATTATCATTATTGTCTTTGATATCGCTGAAAAATTGGATGATTTTTTAGAGCACAATGCACCAATGAAAGATATCATTTTTGTGTATTATACCAATTTTTTGCCCAGTTTAATTAATACATTTAGTCCCATATTTATTTTTATTGCAGTACTGTATTTAACAAGCCGTTTGGCCGGCAGAAGCGAGTTTATTAGCATGCTGGCAGGCGGTGTTTCCTTAAAAAGAATTTTATTGCCCTACTTGGTTGTTGGAGGATTAATTGCCTTTACCAGCTATTTGCTCAATGCTTGGATTATTCCAAGAAGTGATAAAAAAAGGGTGCGTTTTGAAAATATGTTTTTGCGTGATTATTGGAGTCAGGCAAAAGGTACCATTTACCGCCAAATAAGGCCAGGTACCATTTTGTACATGGAATATTTTAACAACAATGACAGCTCTGGAGTAGGGGTGAATTTGGAACATTATGAAGGGGAAGTTTTAAAGAGCAACACCTTTGGTAAGTTTTTAAAATGGAACAAAGAGGCCAAAACATGGAGAATGGAGAATGTGTTGAGCAGGGAGTTTTTGCCAGATGGCAATCAAATTGTAAAACGCAGCAATTATTTGGATACTGCAATACAGTTTAATCCACTGGATTTTTTCTTTAAAATAGAAGATGTGCAAAGTTTAGACATGAATGAACTGCGCACTTTTATTGCTTCGGAAGAGCTGCGGGGTTCTGAAAATATCCATTCATTAAAAACAGAATTGCACCGGCGTTATGGTTCCCCTTTCAGTACTTTTATCCTTATAGCCATTGCAGTATTTGTCGCTGGTCGAAAAACCCGTGGAGGACTTGGATTTTCCATGGCAGTGGGTATTTTTGTAATTATATTCTACTTGTTTTTCAGCAAATATTTTATGTCTATGGGGCAAACCGGGGTAATGCCAGAGTGGTTGGCAGTTTGGGCATTAAATATTCTGTTTATACCGGTAGCATTGTTGTTTTATAAATTTGCACAAAAATGAGGGTTACTTTTAGAACAAAAATATTCATTTCTTCAGCGCTGGCATTGCTGTTGCTTCATGCTTGTTCTAAAAATAAAACAGAGACTTACGATTTTAAATCAACCGCATATTACAATTACCAAACAGGCAATATTCGAGATTACGATTTGGATTCGATTAGTTATGATTGGGCCAGTGGTAAAACACTGAAATACCATTTTTTGGTAAGGGAAAGGGTCCTGGAGTCTTATGTGGATTTAAGCGGAAAACAAGCAGTAAGAATTGAGCAATATATTTCCAGAGACACGGGCAGAACATTTGAAATTTATGCAGTGAATACCGCCATTGTTGAGCCCACCGGATTTCAAAGAACTGAAGACAACCAGCGCTACCAAAAAATAATTACTCCCATTACCGTGAAACGCAAATGGAATGGAAATTTGTACAACAATTTGGGATTTAAGGAATTCCAATTTGCCTCAGTTGGTTCTGTTTTTGCAAACAAATACAATGAGTTTTTAAATTGCGTAGTGGTGATGCAGCAAAACGACAGTTCTTTTATTTCCCATGACAAGGAAATGGAAATATATGCCAAGGATCAAGGCTTGGCGTATAGATACATTAAACATGTGGTGTATCATGATTCTGATAAGGCCGAAGGTTTTATTACAGAATGGAATTTGAAAAAATACTGGGAAAAGTAGGTTTACCTTTTGCCCGTTAACCGTATCAATACCCAAATAGAAACATGAAAAAAACGATTACGGGTTGCTTACTTCTAATATGTTTAATGGGAATTTCGGTAAAACTCGAGGCTGCTTCTAAGTCGAGACAGTACAGATTTTGGATAGAGTTTACCGATAAAAAATTCAGCAATTATTCGCTTTTAAAACCTTGGGATTTTTTAAGCCAAAGGGCACTTGACCGCCGAAATAGGGTAGGGTATACGGTGAATATGCAGGATATTCCTGTAACCAAAAGGTATGTGGATACCATTGCCATCAAAGGTGTGCGGGTATTGCTTATCAGCCGTTGGATGAATGCGGTTTTGGTTTCGTCACCTGATTCGGTCTTGAGTGCTGATATCACTTCTCAGTATTTTGTAAGGAAAACCAGTTTGGTGGGTATTTACAATCTAAAGCGTGGATTTGCTGAAGAAAGACCTGGAGCAGCCTTGGATTATTCAATGTTGCTGGGCAATGAAGAAGAAAAAATTTCAGTAAAAAACAACGTAA
>JADYZD010000065.1 GCA_020853295.1 Bacteroidia bacterium
AAAAAAGTAATTTTGGGAATTGATGATTCACCAGTACAGAAAGCTCAAAAGCGGGTGCTTACTTGGCAAGATAAATTGTTCCAATTGCGCCCAACTTTTATGGATGCTGAGGTAGATTTAAAAGAAGATTTCGATGGTATTTCTGAATTAGACAACCCAGCTCCACCATGGTTTATGTGGTTGTTTTATTCCACCGTTTTATTTGCCGTAGTGTATTTTGTAAATTTTACATGGACGCGCAGGGGACCAAATCAGGAACAAGAATATCAGGCAAGTATGGTACAGCATGCATCCAGCAAGAATGCATTTACAAAAAAGGCGGGTGAAAGTGTAGATGAAAACAGCGTAACGGTAGAAACAGATCAAGCAAAACTTACTGAAGCTGCAGATATATTCAAATCCAAATGTGCTGCTTGCCATGGTGCTGATGGTGGTGGAATGCAGGGCAGTGGACCAAATTTAGCAGATGATTACTGGATTCATGGCAACTCAATAAAAGATGTATTTAAAACCATTAAATACGGATATTTATCTGCAGGAATGGTTGCCTGGGATGGACAAATTTCTCCACCCAAAATGAAGGCCTTATCTACCTACGTTCTTTCGTTGCGCGGCACCAAACCAAGCAACCCACAACCTCCTAAGGGAGATAAAATGGATCCAAAAGAAAAGCTGTGAGACCTAGGTCACTGCAGGTTTAACTTTTGTTTACTAATTTTACTTCATGGCAAAAAAAGACACCTCTGATTTCAGAGAGCATCTGGCCAACGTGGACCGAAAGGGCAAGCGTGTTTGGTTGTATCCTAAAATATTAATTGGAAAATTTTACAAATGGCGCACCTGGATTAGTCGGGTGCTCCTTTTGTTATTAATGTTGGGTCCTTGGATACACTTTCAGGGACAACCTATTTTTTTATTCAATGTTTTAGAGAGAAAATTTATCCTATTTTCAATTCCTTTCTGGCCTCAGGATTTGTATCTATTGGCATTGGGAATGCTGACTTTGGTGGTTTTTATTATTGCATTTACTGCCATTTTTGGTCGTGTATTTTGTGGTTGGGCTTGTCCACAAACCATTTTTATGGAAATGGTTTTTCGGAGAATAGAAGTGTGGATTGAAGGCTCTCCTTCACAACAAAAAAAGCTAGATGAGCAACCCTGGAACGCAGAAAAAATAAGAAAAAAAACACTAAAACACACATTATTTTGGATCATTAGTTTTATTATTAGCAATACTTTTTTAGCCTATATTATTGGTAGCGATGCATTAAAGTCTATTGCTACAGACCCAGTAGGCAAGCACGTTAGCGGACTTATAGCATTAATAATATTTACAACAGTTTTCTATTTGGTTTTTGCGAAACTTCGGGAATTGGTTTGTATTATGATTTGCCCTTATGGCCGCCTTCAAGGGGTGCTCATGGATAAGCAAAGTGTAGTGGTAGCCTATGATTTTAATAGAGGTGAACCAAGGGGTAAAATTCAAAAAAGTGAAACCACTGATGTAAAATTGGGCGACTGTGTGGATTGCGGTTTGTGTATAGATGTTTGCCCAACTGGCATTGACATTAGAAACGGTACGCAACTAGAATGCATACATTGTACAGCTTGTATCGATGCTTGCGATTCTGTTATGCAGAAAATTCACAGGCCTGAAGGTCTTATCCGTTATGCCAGCGAAACTGAATTTAGTACAGGTAAAAAATTCAAAATCACATCGCGAATTGTGGCCTATGCAGCGCTATGGGCAATTCTATTTTCAGTATTTGTTACCACAGTTGCTATGCGACATGATTTACAGGCTTCATTATTCAGGGGAAAAGGGAGTAGTTATACCCAACAAGCCAATGGTGAGGTTACCAATATTTTTGAAATGAGGGTTGTGAACAAAACTTTTCATGAAATGAAAGTGGAAATTTTACCTGAAGACAAAACCCAAAGAATTAAAGTTTTATCCGACGATTTATCCGTTAAACCTGGAGAACAAAAAACCATATTAATGCTGGTATTTATGAGCCAGAAAGATATTAAAAGGAACATTACTCCTTTCATGATGAATGTAAAGGGTAACGGAGAAGTTTTGAATACGGTAAAAGGCAAATTTATGGGGCCTGTTTTTGAGTAGTTTTGTAGCAAGAATGAAACTCAGTTGGAAACATGGTATAATCGCAGCATTCTTATGCTTTGCGGGTATGATGGCATTTTTTATGTATAAAATGACAAGTCATAATAGCAACTATGTTCCAAAAGGGTATTATGAAAAGGGCATACAACATCAGGAACATTTAGATGCTCAAAGCGGGGCAAATGCTTTTTTACCCAACATAAAATATGATGGTGGCACCCATATATTGCAAATCAGTTTAGACAGTTTGGAAGCAGATAGTGGTTTTGTTTTCATGCAGTGGCCACCGAACAATGCTCTGTCGAAAAAATACAAGTTTGCGAAACTAAATAAAGCAGGTTTACAAATTGAACACACTGGACCAGCCGGCAATTGGATTGCCAATATGGAATTTTTTGCTGGCGGCAAAAAATATGTGTTTTCTAAAAAGGTATGGGTGGAATAAGCATTTATATAGCCGCATTGTTAATGGGGCTTGCTGGCAGCTTACATTGTTTGGGTATGTGCGGTCCCATTTTTGTTGCCAGTTCTGGTTTTTATTCCAGCCCTAAAGAGTATGTTAAACCTGTTTTACTGCACCATTTGGGCAAAACCATTACCTATGCTTTTATAGGGTTAATAATGGGTTTTATAGGCAAAAGTGCTTCTTTGTTATGGTATCAAAACAGAATCATGATTGTTTGTGGCATTCTGTTGCTGATAATGGCAGTTGGTGGAATGTTTAACACTGGTATTTTCAAACGTTTCAATACCTGGGTTACAAATAAAATGGGATATTATTTAAAGAAAAACTCCAACGCAGCAATTGTGTTGGGAATAGTTAATGGATTTATACCATGTGGGTTGGTGGTAGCGGCGGCGGTAGCCGCCGCCGCTACCCAATCAATTTTGGGCGGAGTATTGTTTATGGTTTTGTTTGGAATTGGCACTGCACCTGCTCTCTCTCTTGCAGGTTTTGCAAAATGGTTTATTCCCCTTAAACGCATTAAAAATTTGGGCTTATGGAAACAAATACCCATGTTTATTTTGGGGATTTGGTTGCTTTTTAAAGGCTTGGGCTTGGGTATTCCCTACCTCAGTCCCGATTTAAATAGCCATAGTGCAGAAAAAAATTGCTGTAGACACCACAATCCACCCAAATAAATTTGGGTTAAGAGGATCAATTCGCCTCTACTACTACAGCCGTACCATAGGCAAGCACTTCTGTAATGCCTTGCATAACCTCATTGGCATCATACCGCATATTGATTATTGCATTTGCTCCACTTTCCTTAGCATGCCTAACTAACAACTGCAGTGCCTCTTCTCTTGTACTTTCGCACAAGTCGGTATAAATGGAATTTTTACCTCCAAAGAGAGCCATAATTCCACCTAAAAAATTTCCTCCCAGACCTCTAGATCTTACAGTTATTCCACGAACCAGTCCCAGTTGTTGTGTAATTTTATAACCTTCTAAATGGGTGCTGGTTGTAATCATCATATCGTTTTGCATGGTTTTATAATTTTATAAATGTTGTTCTTATTCTTCTTCAGTTGGTGAGTCACTTTCATGGGTGCGCAAAGAATTAAACCACCTTACCAAAGTGCCTTTTTGTTCTTCATTTAAAATGGCTTTTTTATGTGTCCAGGTATAAGAATTTAAAGGCATTTCTCCTTCTTCCACCATTTCAGCGCATTCCTCTAATTTGTGATCTTGTTTTCTGCTTTTGTAATTGCCCCATTCGGAAAAATTGAGCTCTTTTCTTCCTTCATTTACATGGTCTTTTAACCACCAACTTATTGGCGCAATTTCGCTATACCAGGGATAAACAGTTTGGCTTGAATGGCAATCGTAACAGGCAATTTTTAATATATTTTTTATTTCATCGCTTGCAGAATTCATCGCTAAAAAATCTTTTTTAGGATCAGAATTAGGTGCAGTTTTATCAATTCTAATAAATTGAATCAATGCAAATACCAGCAATAAAAACAATGCTATTTTTTTAAGAGTGAAGTATTTTTTCATTTGAATTATTATTCTTGAATGTCTTTCCAGTAGCGGTTAAAGGATATTCCTGTTTTATTATTAGGCACTTTAATGCCTTCATTATTTGCCAATTGAACAGATAATAATGGAAAATTTATTCCTGCAAAAATTGCTGTACTTACTGCACCTTGCAAACGAGGATTTATTTCAAGTATTTTGGCAACACCTTTTTCATCGCGCTTAAATTGCATTCCTATTGGGCCATGTAAATCTAAGTTGGAGGCCAATAGCCTGCAAATTTTTGAAATTTCTTTATCCGCCACAAATGTGCCTTGAACGCTAATTCCAGACACTGTTTTTTCACGTTGGCGTATTGTATGTGCCAATGTATCACCTCGGTTAACCAACATGTCTACTGAATATTCGGCACCAGGTAAATATTCACAAACCATC
>JADYZD010000066.1 GCA_020853295.1 Bacteroidia bacterium
AGCTATCCCCAAAGATCACTTGCAGTGGAATTACATTCAACAACAGAATTGGCCCATTTACAAACGAAGTGAGGTATTGGGCATGATCAGTGCAGATGCCTTCTGTATTGCTGTTGCTGGAACCCACGGCAAAACAACAACCAGCACCCTAGTTGCGCACATATTGTATTCGGCCAATATCAACTTTACTGCTTTTCTGGGTGGTATCTCCTCCAATTACAATACCAACTATGTGCAGAAAGCCGATGGAAATGATCTCTTCCCAGGCAAAAAAACAGTGGTTTTGGAGGCCGATGAATTCGACAGGAGCTTTCACCGTTTGTCTCCAGATATTGCGGTAATCACTGCTGTTGATCCCGATCATTTGGACATTTATGGCACCCACGAAGCCTTCTTTGAGGCATTTACAGGCTTTGCAGAAAAAATCGAACCCCAGGGACACTTGATTCTCAATAACCGCGTTGCAATTGATATTCCCGAACACATACATACATATACGTATGGGTTAGAACAGGGCGAAAAAGTGAATTTTAGAAGCCATTTTACAGAAATCAGAGATGGCTATTTCTATTTCAACTACAGCAGTTCAATTCCCTCTGGCGATGGTACAATTGAAAGAGAAGTAACCAATTTATGTTCAGGGTTGCCTGGTTTTCACAACATAGAAAATGCAACAGCCGCTATTGGAATTTGCATGGATATTTTAAACCTCGACAGGTTTGATGTCAAATCGGCAATTCGCACTTTTCAGGGCGTAAAAAGAAGGTTTGAATATGTAGTAAGAAACGAACACTACACAGTAATTGATGATTATGCCCACCATCCAGAAGAGCTCAATGCCATTTTAAACTCTGTTAGAAAACTGTACCCAAACAAAAAATTAACCGCCATTTTCCAACCCCATTTGTTTTCTAGAACCCGCGATTTTGTCGATGGTTTCGCAGAAAGTCTGGGCAATGTAGATGAACTCATCCTGATGGAAATTTACCCTGCCCGAGAAGTTCCTATTGAAGGGATTGATTCCAATTGGTTGTTGCAAAAAATAAATCTGGATAACAAATCAGTTGCCTCTGAACAAGAAATAATCCAACACTTGTTGAGGGACAAACCCGAATTACTGCTGGTCCTCGGCGCTGGTGATATAGATAAGTTGATACCCAAAATTAAGGAAATATATGATTCGTTTTAACAAACTAAAATCCTCAAGATTGGGAATGGTAGTACTGTTGGCTGTGCTTATAGGCATTACCCTTATTATTTGGTTCTCACTCCAGTTTGCAGGTAAAAACCGCATCATTACCAAACTCGATATTCAAATCAAACCAGACACAGGAATATACTTTGTAAGCCAGCAAGAGATTACCGATATCATTACAAAAACCACAGGCAACCCTATTGGACAAAGTTTAACATCCATAAGTTTATCCAAAATAGAAGGTACCCTTTTAAAAATTCGCGGTATTGCAAGTGCCCAGGCTTTTTCTACACTGGATGGAAAACTCAGGGTACAAATCCGCCAACGAATACCGGTTTTGCGCATCCAAAACTCTTTCAATGAAACCTTCTTTATAGATTCAAATGGAATAAAAATTCCCTACAAGGAAAATTATTCGCCAGATGTGCCTGCAGCCAATGGATTTATTCATGAGAGGTTTAAGGATTCTGTACGCATTTATAGTACAGTGATGAAACAATTGCTTCAAGTTGCCCTGTTTATTAAAAACAATTCCTTCTGGAACAACCAGTTTGAACAATGCTATGTAGACAACTTCGGTGACATCATTTTGGTTCCCCGTGTAGGAAAGCATAGCATTGTTATAGGAACGCCTGAAAACATGGCGAAAAAGATGGAAAACCTGCGTATTTTCTACATAAAAGCACTAAACAACTTGGGTTGGGACAAGTACTCTGTTATCAACCTAAAGTACCACGATCAGATCGTAGCCACACGCAATGGCAAAGAAACTGAACACATAAAACCCGAGAATGTCCAAAATCCACAACACTGATAGATTTCATCCACATATGGTAGCAAAAAACGATATTATAGTAGGCCTCGACATTGGAACCACCAAGGTTTGCGCAATTGTTGGTCAAATGGCCGAGAACGGCAAAATTAATGTACTGGGTATGGGTAAAGCCCCCAGCCAAGGCGGAGTTTCGCGTGGAATGGTTACCAATATAGGAAAAGCTGAAGAAGCTATACGCATTGCTGTAACTGAAGCCCAACGCCAAAGTCAGGTAGATATTAAAAATGTATTTGTAGGTATCGCTGGTCACCATATTAAAAGTATGAAACACCGCGGCACCCTTTCGCGCAAAAATTCTTTCGAAGAAATCACCCGCGAAGAACTCGAAAAATTGGAATCCGACATGGAAAACTTGGCGCTTGAGCCAGGCTTGGAAATCATTCACGTGCTTCCACAAGAATACCGCATCGATGACGAAGAAGGTGTGAAAGATCCTATTGGCCGCATGGGTGTTCGGGTAGAATGCAATTACCATATCGTTACTGGCCAAACCCAGGCTGCCCGACATATCATTATGGCAGTGCGCCGCGCTGGACTTGAGGTAGCTGATTTGGTGGTAGAACCTTTCGCATCTTCAGCTGCTGTGCTTTCCGAACCCGAAATGGAAGCCGGTGTCGCATTGGTCGATATCGGTGGTGGTACAACAGACATTTGCATATTTGAAGATGGGTTTATCCGCCATACTGCCATTATTCCAATTGGTGGAGATAGAATCACCAAAGACATTCAAGAAGCTTTCGGTATCATGAAGGAACAGGCCGAAATTGTAAAAGTAAATTACGGAAGTTGCTATCCTACTGAAAGCATGAAAAACGAGGTAGTAGTAGTTCCAGGTCTACCTGGCCGCAAGCCCAAGGAAATCTCACTATTCTCTATTGCCCAAGTAATTCAGGCGAGAATGATGGATATCATTGAAAAAGTAGATTACGAAGTAGAACTCTCCGGCATAAGACACCGACTTGGTGGTGGAATGGTGCTCACAGGGGGTGGCTCTGCCATGCAAAATATTGCCCAGCTATTTACCTACCACACAGGTATGGAAATCCATATTGGTATGCCCAGTCAAAAATTGGGCAAAGGAATGGTAGATGAAGTGCGAAACCCAATGTACTCCACTGGCATCGGTTTGGTTCTAAAGGGTTTTGAAACTGCAGAAA
>JADYZD010000067.1 GCA_020853295.1 Bacteroidia bacterium
CTGTGGGATAAGGATGAAGTTTTTTGACAATGAAAATGAATAACCGCCCTGCACTGAAATTCTTCTGGGCAAAACAAAATCTGGATTTTGAATAAAAGAAATATTGGGTTTGGATACATTAAAAACTGAAAAACCTAAGTAGCAGTTTTTTTGAGTAATCATTGTTCCCAAATTTAAATTTGAATAAAATATGCCTGTTTTGTAAGGGTCAGACCCATCAAAGTCATCCAGAAATCGGTAGTCATAATTACCATCGAATATCAATCTGTTAAAATTTAGGCTTTTGCTCATGCGGCCTGCTTGAATTCCCACACTCAATTGTGTTTTTTTTCCGATATCAAATTTGCTGTTATAATTGACCATCAAACTGTGAATATTTACCAATCCATTTAATGCCAAATCGGCGATGTATTGCACACCCACACCTCCATGCAATTTGTCAAACTGTTGGTCCCAACCTAGGGTGAACGTTTTGGAATTGCTAGAATAGCCTGGCCATTGGTTGCGGTATACCGCAGTTACCCTTCCAGCGGGCACTTCATTCAAAAAACCAGTTCCAGCTGCGGCAGGATTCATGTACAATGGATTGGCATAAAACTGCGTAAAATGCGGGTCTTGTGCATTTGCAGTACTTCCAATAAATATTATTACCAAGAAAAAGAATGTGTATTTCAAGTTTGAATATTTAATTTACTTTTGAGTCAAATGTGTTGCTATATTTAATTGACGATTTAAATTGGATTTGCCAAAATATTTAGTTTCTTTTTTTCTTAAGTGTTAATTTAAAGCATTACAAAACTTCGGCCCGTTTTGCTTTGTTTTCCAGCAGTACCGTAGCGACAATTCGTGGGATGAAGGTATTGCACTGCGACCATCGGAAATGGCAACATCATAACTGTATATGAGCCTGAACCCTTTGAAATTGTAACCAATAGTGCCGGCAAAAGCATCGAAATTTCTGTATTGCCCAAAGGTTTGTCGGTACCAAAGTCCATAAATAAGGTTGTTTTGGTTGGCATTTACCCCAAGCATAATTTCTGTTTCATTCTCTTGTTTTTGATACTGTACCTGTGGAATAATGAAGAGGTTATTTGATAAAGAAAATGAATAACCACCATGAATAGCAACTCTTCTCGGCAATACAACATTGGGATTATGATAAAATGAAATATTGGGTTTGGTAAGATTGAAAACAGAAATGCCGAAGAAATAGTGTTCACCATTGATCAAAGTACCCATATTTATGTTTGGGTAAGTTATAGAGCTCTTGGGTTTCATTGTGGGATTCAATAAATTGGTGTCTATTGTTTTATCATAACTTTCTCCAATTATTAGTTTGTCAAAATCTAGCGTTTTTTTCATCGCCCCACCTTGTAAACCTAAACTCAGTTGTGTTTTCTTTCCTACATTAAATCTTCCTGCATAATTGACTAGTAATCCGCTATTCCTTATAAATCCATTCGAAGTACTTTCGGTGATGAATTGTGCACCCACACCTCCGTGCAATTTGTCAAACTGTTGGTCCCAGCCCAGTGAAAACGTTTTTGTATGATTTGGCAACCCTGGCCCTTGGTTTCTGTAAACAGTTGTTAACCTTCCAGCGGGCGCTTCTTTCACAAAACCATTTCCAGCAGTGGCAGGATTCATGTAAAGCGGATTTGCATAAAACTGTGTAAAATGCGGGTCTTGTGCCAAAAGGGAGGTACCCGTAAATGCAATAATGGAGAGGACAATTTGATGTTTCATAATATTGGGTGTAATTCAAATATAAACAATTTGGGGAATTAAACAAAGAATTTGGTTTTTAACCAATAGGCAAAATAGGGGTCTAAGAATACCGGTCCTGTGCCAGTTTCATCCAATATTTCTTTTTCTAGCAGGGCTTGTTTAATGCGCACCACATTGGCTGAAGTGCCCAGTCTGTAATGGTTAATAACGTCCTTAGAACTGAGTTTTTTTTCACCTGCAAGTATGGCTTTTAAATAATTCAATTGTGTAGTGGGCAATTCGTCGGCCATCATTTGAAACAGCAAGCCCAGTTGGTTGCAAATGGATTCATGTGCAGTTTCAATGTTTTGTTTGGTGCACACCCTGCTTGTTCTAAGCCAGGTTTGTTGTGCCAATTGCTGGGCATAGTAGGGGTGACATTCGCACAAATCTGCTATGGTAGTGGCCTGTTCGGGTGTGATTTTTTTGCCAGTTTCTTTAAAACGTTTTACAATAAATTTTTGCCAATCTTCTACATGGATTTTTTGCAAAAAAATGATGTCGCCAAACTTATAAAATGGCATGGAAGGTTTTGTAAATACATCCATCATCATATGGCGTTTGCTGCCGTATAGGCAATAGCTTACGTGTTGTTGTTTTTGCCAAATGGCCCTTATTTTTTTCTGAAAAGCAAGTGGGTTTTCAAAGCCGGCAATGTTTTGAAATTCATCTATACAAACCACAATTTTTATGTTCTTTTTTTTGGCAATTTTTTCAGCCAAATTAAGGATATCTGCAGGGTCTTTTTTAACTTCTTTCCAGTCTAAGGAGATTGAAACTTCGCTGTTGGGGTCGGGGTTGATGCTGATTTTGGGAATGAATTTGCCCAACATTTCTTTTACAAAACCGGTGATTTCGCTGAGTTTGTTTCCAGAAACAGAGAGCACCGCGGTGGATAGTTGTTCATAAAATTCTTCTTCGGTGCGGGTGCTGAAGAGGTCGAGGTGACAAATTTTTATTTTGTTGTTTCGCAATTTTTTGGCTGCGTGTTGTACCAGCGACGACTTGCCCCAGCGCCTAGGGGAAATGAGTATGGTGCTAATTCCTGCTTCAAAATTTTGCAGCAATTGTTGGGTTTCTGCTGTGCGGTTTGTGAACTCCAAACTGTTGGCCAATTTGCCATAAATAAACGGGGTGTTGTTCATACATACAAAGTTAGGTGTATTTTATGTAACTAACAAAAAGGTTAGTTATAAAAAAGTAAGTTATAAAAATGTGAGTTGGCGGTTTGGGGCTTAATCCCACCTCGGATCTGCTACATATGGCAATTTTTTCATTTGCTCCACATCTACACTTACCACGCCAAATATTTGGAATTCTTTATTTCGAATAATTTGAGTTATTCATTCCGCTGCCGAAATGAAATCTTCTTCGGATAATAGCGTTAGGGATGAACCTGATGAAATTAATTCATGGGCTTTTTTGACCTTTGCGGGACCAGGTTCTAGGCCAATAATGATAAAATCAGTTCTTGGAGTAACTGATGTATCAACATCAGCACCTAGTGTCTTTAATTTCTCGGCAATTTCTTGGCGTGTCATTTTTTTAAACAATCCTGTGATGACAACTTTTTTCCTATAAAAGTTATTTGTTGGATCAGCGGAGTCAAAATCGGGTTTTAGCACTGCGCCACGAATTGCTTTATGCCAACCCAAGCCATAGGTTTCATTCTTAGTTAAGTACACTGGTGATTTTGAATAGTCTGGAACCTCGTTGTTTAGGTGTTTTAAGTATATTTTAGCACAAGTTTCTGCATCTGCTAATGCATGATGGTGGGTGAATTCAATTCCAAAGGAAGATGCCACTTTGGCTAAATTTTCGCCAAATATATTAAATGTGCAATCGAATCTGAAGTTGTCGTTAAAATGGGTATAATGAAGAAGCGATTTTTTTAATACATCTAAATCAAAGGCTATATTATGAGCAACAATTAGATTGTCATAAAAATAGTGATGAATCTCGTTCCATAATTCTAAAAAAGTGGGTGCATTTTCCGTGTCTTGCGGGCAAATGCCATGAATTTTAATGTTATTTTCAGAAAAGTTATTATTTGGAGGTTTAATTAACGAATAATATTTATCACTTATAATGCCATTTTGCACGACTACTAATCCAATAGAGCAGGCACTATTTCTAGACTCTGTAGCTGTCTCAAAATCAAAAGCAACAAAATTCATAATTGTTTTAAAAGGGACATTGTAGCAGAATCGTTGACTAAATTGGTTCTTTGCAAAATGTAATCGAGAAAACTTGTCTCTGTTATAAACTTTATGTCACCCTTGTTTTTTAATAATTCGATAGCTTTGATTGCCTTATTTGAACTACCAAAGTTGATGATTTCTGGAATTGTATAATCGCTTGTTCCGCCTAATAAAATGAAATCTACAGTCTGTGGACTTTCATATTTAGTTGCTTTGCAGCCTATATTTCCAAATAGTTGAAAAAGCACTTCTTGTTTGGTGCTATGTCCACTTAATACAAATACTTGTTTGTTGTAAAAAGTATTGGTTTTATAGCTGTCGTATACCAACGATTCATCTTCTTTTACGCGTTCTTCAATGTTAATATTTGGCTGTTCCATTTTTTTTTATGGAATACAAATATACCTTTTTTGTGTTTCATTTTCCGTGTTTCAAGCAAATCCATAGTCGTTTACTCATACCTCGGATCTGCCACATAAGGCAATTTTTTCATTTGCTCCACATCTACACTTACCACGCCAAAATCATCGCTTACTATGCCTTGTATGTGGTATACGCCCCGCCCTTTGAATGGCCAATTGCGCACCGCATCCGGAAAATGGGTGGTGTCGAAAAAATGCCCGTTCCTGTCTAGCCATGTGCCGAAGTTCATTTCCTGTCCCTTTACTGTGCGGGTTGGCTTTATGGTGACCAAGTACCCTTCTATCATTACCCTTTTGCCCAGGCCTTTTACAATGCTTTGTGCCGTGTGCCCGCGAATGTTGTTGCTGCCATTGCTCCTGTCTACCATATCAAAGGGGTTGCACAGCGGAAATCCCAGCAATTCTATTTGTTCAAAGGCGTCTTCTACTTGGTGGTAGCTGAGGTTGGGCAGCACAAATTCTTTGGGTGTTTCGCGAAACAGTTTTTGGGTGGCGGGCTCCACTTTCTTTTTATTGAGCAGCCAATGTGCGTCCCACATCAGTTCTTTGCGGTTTTTTCCGGTAAAGCGGAGTGCCCCTATGCGCACCAATATTTTGAGCTGTTCCAGGCTGGGTTCAACGCGTTCTTTAAAATCGAACAGGCTTTGGTAGGGCCCATTTTGTTGCCGTTCAGCCACAATTTTACGGGCGAGTTTTTGTTCTAAAGAGGCCACATGCACAAACCCCAAATGGATGGTTTTGCCCACAATACTGCTAAGGTACTGGCTGTTGTTCAGACAAGGGGCCTGTATATCGGCGCCGCACATGCGTGCGGCGTGTACATAAAACTGTGTGCGGTAGAACCCTCCAAAATTGTTGATGACCCCCACATAAAACTCCAGTGGAAAGTGGGCCTTGAGGTATAAGCTTTGGTAACTTTCCACAGCATAACTGGCGCTGTGGCCTTTGGCAAAACTGTAGCCGGCAAAACTCTCAATTTGGTGCCATACTTCGGCTGCAAGCGTAGGCGCATGGCCTTTTTCTCCGCAGAGTTGAAAAAAGCGTTCCTTTACTTTTTGAAACTCTTCCCTGCTGCGGAATTTGCCACTCATGCCCCTGCGCAGCACATCGCTTTCTGCCAGTCCCAGGCCTGCAAAGTGGTGGGCCACCTTTATCACATCCTCTTGGTACACCATAATGCCATAGGTATCGGGCATTATTTCTTGCAATACGGGGTGTGCATCTTTGCGTTTGCTGGGGTCTATATGCCGTTCTATATAACTGCGCATCATGCCGCTGCGCGCCACTCCGGGCCGAATAACACTGCTGGCAGCTACCAGGGTAAGGTAATCCTCGCACTTTAGCTTGCGCAGCAATTGCCGCATGGCCGGACTCTCCACATAAAAGCAGCCCATGGTATGGCCAGTGCTAATGAGCCGGCGTATTCGGTCGTCTTTTTTAAATTCCTGTATGCGGTGGATGTCAATTTCCACGCCTTGGTTTTGTTGTACAATCGCAATAGCATCTTTAATGTGTCCCAAACCCCGTTGGCTGAGGATGTCAAACTTGGCAAGGCCCAAATCTTCGGCCTCCAGCATGCTCCATTGCACGGTTTGAAACCCTTTGGGCGGCATGTCCAATGCAGAGTAGTAGAATATGGGCTTGTCGGAAATCAGAATGCCACCGGCATGGATGCTGCGGTAGTTTGGGGTATCGTGTATGCGGTGGGCATAACGCATAATTTTTCCGGCCAGGGTTTCGCGTTGTTCTACGCGTATGTGTTTGCTCAGGGTTTGTTTTTCGCCAATACCAGGTGCGGAGTAAACACCCTTAACCTTTTCGCCAGTTTGTTCCTCTAGCATAGAAGGGGAGAAGTAGGTGGGTTTATCCAGCAGGTGGTCTATTTCTTCCTTGGGCAGGCCAAATACTTTGCCCAGTTCCCGAACCACTGCATTTGCCTGAAAGGTGCTGTATGTGGCCAAAAGGGCGGTATGCTCGGTGCCGTGTTTTTTAAAAATATAATCGGTTACAGCATCGCGGTCTTGCCAGCTAAAGTCGAGGTCAAAATCGGGGGGACTGGTTCTGAAGGGGTTGATAAACCGTTCGAAATACAAATCCAGGTCTATGGGATCTACATCGGTAATGCGCAGGCAATAGGCCACCATGCTATTGGCACCACTGCCCCTGCCGATATAGTAAAAACCCTGTTCGCGGGCAAAACGACAGATGTCCCAACTGATAAGAAAGTAAGAGGTAAATCCCAGTTCGTAAATCAGTTTCATTTCGCTTTCAAGTCGGGTTTTGGTGGCGTAGGTATATTTGGGGTAGCGGTAGCGCAGACCTTCAAACGCAAGGTCCGTCATCAGGCGAAAATCCTCTTCGGCATCTGTGGTAAAAATGCGTTTGTTTTGGTTGCCTCCAAAATTGACAGTGAATTGGCATTGCAAGAGCAGTTGCATGGCATTGCTGGCCAGTACGGGTATATCAGCATACAAATCCAGCAGTTCTTCGGGATCGCGAAACTGTTGGTGTACTTCGCCTGTTTCGCCGGGGGGCAATTTGCTCAGCAGACAATTGTTTGCAATACAGCGCAGCAATTTGTGTGTATTGTGGTCGGTTTGGTTGCGAAAACTGGCTGTAGCCAGGGCCACAAGTCGGGTTACTTGCTTTTTCCAGGGCGAAAAGCGGAGTTTGCCCAATTGGTTGGGGCGCACGCCAATAAATTCATGCGGCAACAAGGAGGTTTTAAACCCTTTTTCGGTGGTGCGTTCAAAGGGATAAATAATAAAGGCGTGTTCAAATTCGGGTGGAAACTCGGGCAGGGGTAAATGTTGGGTGTGGTAGTGGCTTAAAAACCGGTTGAGTTCTGCAAATCCATGTTCATTTTTGGCAATACCGATATACAGGCAGCGGCCACCGGTATTCCCTTGTCGGAAATCAATACCGGCACAGGGGTGGATGTCCTCGTGTTTTTGCGCTTCCCTAAAAAAGTCGGGTATACCACTAACGGCATTGATATCGGTAAGGCACACGGGTATTTTGCCAGCGCCCAAAGAAGGCCTAGCGCCCCATATGGCAAGGTCTTTGGGACTAATAATGCCGTAGCGAATGCTGTAATATGAATGGCAGTTGAGGTACAATTGGTAATTATATTAACAAAATTGGGGCAATAATTTAGTCAAAAAAAATGAAGTAGCAAGGGATTAGAGATTAGGGATTAGAGATTAGAGATTAGGGATTAGAGATTAGGGATTAGAGATTAGAGATTAGGGATTAGAGATTAGAGATTAGGGATTAGGGATTAGGGATTAGGGATTAGAGATTAGGGATTAGGGATTAGAGAAAAGAGAAAAGAGAATAGGTGTCGATGCCTGAATAACGTTGACCGTTTATTGGGTTTGGTTTTTATTCAGTTTTATTGGGGAGAAGAATGGAAATTGCAATGGGTTTGGGGTGGGGAATGGGAAAATAGAAGAGAAAATTAAAAGGACAATTTCATAACTGAAATCCACACAACAATTTGTTAAATTGCACGTTAATACTAGGCAGTGTTTTTATCGGCTGATTGTTATGGCTAAATTAATCAAAGGCGCAAAGACTGAATTATGAAAAATTGTAAATATTTAGTTATAGCAACAATTGTATTTATGTTTGGATGCACCCCTATTTCCACAAAAAAGCATTCCGAAAATAATACTGCCAAGAAGACCGAGACCTACGATAAAATTGTCATGCATCCTGAATTAAAGGATTTTAATATTGCGTTTGATTCTTTAACTGATTTTCGTTATTTGGCAAAGTTTAAAGATACCTTTAGAATTAGTTTTTATAAATTACAAAAGATATTTCAAGCAAACAAAGTGGATATAGTTTCTAAGACAGAAATTGGTGTGAAACATACCAGTATAGGTGATATAAACGTAGTTCAAAATATCTATCAATCTGCTATTCATAATTCAATGGAAACTATTTATAATATCAAAGGCAATGCCTTTTTTGGAGGTAGTGATGTAGTTGATAAAATTAGTATTATTTCCCACAATAAACTTAATTGTAGGAATTATAGTTTTTATTTTTCATTTGATAGTGAGTCGATTTTAGTTTATGATTCGACGATTAATGTTTATATTAGATTAGTAGATTCATCTTTTCGTTATCCTAAAACAAATGGTATTTTTTATCATACTTATTACGTTTTAGACAAGTATTTATTCCCTATTGCAGAGATTAGTGTTGATAGTGCAAGTAATATTACTTATTTATATTTAGCTGCTAATGATTATTACACAGAGTATGTTCCTAAAACTAAAATGCACTTTAATTTTTTCGAATTGAGAAAAGTACTCTTTTCTAAGGAAGGATTTAAAGAAGTCAGAACTTTTAAATTAACTGAATATAGTATATTACTGCCCGAATGGTATTTTAAGCCCTATTAAATGGCAATTTGTTTAATTTTGGCTGATCCTATAAATTGCAGGTACAAACCATGAAATATTTAATATTTTTTATCACAATATTATTTTCCTGTTCAGCACAAAAAGAGGTGGCAGATTATCCAATTCATGATACAACTTTGATTATTTCCAAGAACTTTCGCAAGTCGAAAAAATCACCTGGGTTGGATCATATCATGTATGAACTACCTGGTAAATTCAAAATTGATCTTTCTATGCATAGGAAAAAAATAATAAGTTATAGTGTATTTTTTGAGGATAGTATGAAAATTGGGCGTGATATTGAGATTGACAATATGATTAAATTTGGAGGCTCATTTACCGTTTCACAGATTATCAAAGATAGCACTGGTCATGAATTTCAAGATGGGTATCAAATAATTTTGAATAAAATTGGGAATATATCTGGAGTGTACTTGTTCTCCAAAGATACATTGGAGCATATTTATTATCAAGAGAACCATAAATCATCTCCTTGCTATATTTATTTACGCTGAAGATCAATAAAACGGATTGACTTATTACTTGTAATTGGCATTACTTTCTCCTAAATTGCAGTTACAAACTAAAAGTATCCAGTTGGTCGGTCTCACTCCGCTGCGCTGCGCAAAGACTGACCAAGGGAGTAGTTGTAAATTAAATAATTAATATGAGATTTCAGATTATTAAACACGCAGCAATAACTATTCTTGTTTTCATTTTTATAATTTATTTTCTAAAGGGCAGTCTTGAGTCAATGTCACAAGTTAAATTGATTAAAGCAAGCATTGATACTGTAAAACTTAAGCAAATTGATAGTATAATAATTGAAAATTCAAGTCTAAATGCACTTGTTGTAATTAGAGATAAAGAAGCCGTGCAAAGGATAAAACTTGCATTCACAAAATGGCGTAGCTCCTCTTCAGGGGACTATGCCGGTGGCGAGCCATATTATATTTATTTTAAAGGATCAGGCTTTAGTTCAAAATTCACGCTGACCAAGGCCTCTCATTTTGTGACTAAATCAAACAGTTTTATAAAAACACTTAGTATAACTAAAACTGGCAAGGAAGACGCACGAATGTCAGCGGTTTATAGTGAACATTTACTTGAAGCATTAAATAGCGAAATTGGTTCTTTGGATTCTATTATTCGAAACCCCATTTCAAATTAAGTTAACCAAATAGAAGTTGAATATCTTTTAATTTTTTAAGTGAAATATTTGCTCAAATTCACTTGGATTTATAAGCAATTTGAAGCTTCCAAAAATTCTTTGAATGAAAGCTATTGGAAGTTTTAAGATTAGAAAGAATATACTGGTTATCATCTCCAAATATTCATAGAAGTAGAATTCATTCAAAACGAAAAGTTTAAAACCCACCCCAATCATGAAAGCAGCGCAGCGCGCGGTGGCCCGACAAAAATGCGCCCGCCTGTACCTATTCGGGCAGGGGCCTGTGTGGGGTGAATTTAATTTTCAATTGGTTCTGCCGAGAAGCTTGCGTCGATCGGCATAGAACCAAAAGAAAATTAAATAGAGCAGGGGAAGCCCGCCCGTACCGTTCGGGCGGGCATATTTTTGTCTAGCCCTTTTTGGTTACTTTTTGTGGCAATGACAAAAAGTAACAACTACTTCACTGCCCCTTCACCACCCGATTCCCCTTCTCATGCTTCGGCACATACGGACAATGCTTGCATCCACTGCCGCAACAACTGCCCCTTTTTAAATGGTAAGCGGCTGTAAAAACCATATATCCGTTTTCTAAATAAAAATCGGGTTGGGGTTTTTCCTTGTCTGATGCCACGGCACAAAATTAATTGCATTTTACTGGGTATTGCAATCCCATACTTTTTTCATACACCCGCCTATTATCTTTGTACCCAAATATGCAATTGCTGATGCTTTCCAAGCCCATGTTTATGGGCGGATTTTTAATTTTGGTTTGTGTGGGTTTGGCTTTGGATTTGGGTTTGTTCAAAAAAAACAGTCCCCATACCATTGGCTTTAAAGAAGCCCTGTGGCGCACCATTGGCTGGGTTTCGGCCGGTTTGCTGTTTGGTGTGGTGGTGTATTTCTTTCACCACAATTTGCATGAAATATCCAACAATTACGATTACGCACTGTACAAACAGAAATACGAATCTGGCTTTGAACTGCGCGATAAAATGGAACAAACAGCTCATGCATTTTCCAAAGAAGTGTCCATACAGTACATTACCGGATATTTTATTGAGTACAGTTTAAGTGTAGACAATCTATTTGTAATGATGCTGATTTTTAGCTCATTTAAAGTGGCCGAGAAATACCAGAAAAATGTGCTGCTCTGGGGAGTGGTAGGCGCTGTGGTGATGCTTTTTTGCTTTATATTTATAGGCAGTGCATTGCTAATTCGTTTTCATTGGCTGATTTATGTTTTTGTGGCTATTCTGCTCTACGGCGGATTGAAATTGCTGATCAGCAAAGAAGATAAAGATTCTAAAATGGATACCGAAAACCACCCTGTGGTGAAATGGGCATCGAAAATTTTACCCATAGCCAAACAGGACCATGAGGGCAAATTCTTTAGTCGGGAAGATGGGAAGTTTGTGTTTACAGGTTTGTTTTTGGTGTTGCTGGTGGTAGAGTTTACCGACCTCATATTTGCGGTAGACAGTGTGCCAGCTATCTTGGGAATTACCCGTGATCCTTATTTGGTGTTTTTTAGCAACATATTCGCCATTATGGGATTGCGCAGTTTGTACTTCTTGCTCAGTCATGGCTTGGCCGGAATTCACACATTGAAATACGGATTGAGTTCCATTCTCATATTTGTGGGCATGAAAATGATTTTTGAGTCGTGGTTTAAGGCCATAGGATTCAATTATTTGCACAACCTTATGGTATTGGGTGCCATTATTGCCATTACCGTAATTTTTGCGGTGTTGTTTCCACAAAAGGCAGAAAAGACAGCGCGCAAACCCAAGAAACAACGTGCCGAGTAAAGTATTTTTTGTGAACCTTGACAAGTTGTGAACTATAAATGAAAAAAAGTGCGAAATTTGCACCCTTGAAGTGAGTTCCATTCCAGTATCCGCCTACCTTGTGCTGCAAGACGGCACAGTATTTAAGGGCAAAGCCATAGGCAAAATCGGCACAACCACCGGTGAAATTGCATTTAATACCGGCATGACCGGTTATCAAGAAGTATTTACAGATCCTTCTTATTTCGGACAAATTTTAATCATGACCAATGACCACATTGGGAATTATGGTGTAAATGCTGCCGAAGTAGAGAGTGATTCTATAAAAATTTCAGGACTTGTAGTTAAAAAATTCTCACCCAATTTTAGCCGCAAACAGGGTTCGTACAGTTTGGATGAATACCTTACTGAAAACCACCTTACTGGCATTTCTGATATTGATACCCGCGAATTGGTGCGCCACATAAGGGATGCTGGTGCTATGAATGCTGTAATTTCTTCTGAAATTACGGACATAGAAGAACTAAAGAAAATAGTTGCAGCTTGTCCTGATATGAGTGGTTTGGAATTGGCCAGCAAGGTTACCTGCGATGCCTTCTTTACCATGGGCGATGCTAATGCGCCAAGAAAAGTGGCGCTGCTGGATTTTGGTAGCAAAATGAATATTGCCCGTTGCTTGGTTGCTCGCGATTGTTATTTGGGGATTTTTCCTGCAAAAACACCTGCTGCCGAAATAATGGCTTGGAATCCTGATGGCATAATGCTGAGCAATGGCCCTGGAGACCCTTCTGCCATGGATTATGCCATTGATACAGTGAAAACCTTGGTTGATTCTGCTACGCCTACATTTGGAATTTGCCTGGGCCACCAGTTGCTTTCTTTGGCCAGCGGATTGGAAACTTATAAAATGCACCATGGTCACCGTGGGCTGAATCATCCAGTAAAAAACCTGGTTTCAGGACGCAGTGAAATTACCAGCCAAAACCAC
>JADYZD010000068.1 GCA_020853295.1 Bacteroidia bacterium
CACCAATTTTTGCATATTCTGCACCGCCTTCATTTACAATAGGAACTACCGCCGCAATGGTTTCTACATTGTTCACCACAGTTGGGCGCTGCCACAAACCTTTCACTGCCGGAAATGGTGGTTTAATCCTTGGATTTCCACGTTCGCCTTCCAAACTCTCCAGTAAGGCAGTCTCTTCTCCACAGATATAAGCCCCAGCTCCACAAGTCACTGCCAAATCCAAATCGTAACCACTGCCCAATATGTTTTTGCCCAGCCAACCATTGGCATAAGCCTCGGCTATGGCTTTCTCCAGAATGCGCAAAACATACATGTATTCGCCTCTTATATATATATAACTGGAGTTGGCTCCCAAAGCATAGCTGCTCAGTATCATACCTTCCACCAACAAATGGGGAATTTTTTCCATGAGGTAGCGGTCTTTAAAAGTACCTGGCTCAGATTCATCGGCATTGCAAACCAAATGACGAGGAATGCCTTCTGGCTTGGCCAAAAAACTCCACTTCATTCCTGTTGGAAAACCTGCACCACCTCTGCCGCGCAATCCTGAGGTTTTCACCTCTTCTAACACCTCTTCAGGGGTCATTTTTTTCAAGGCTTTTTCTACACTGTTGTAACCACCTTGTTTGCGGTATACGTCATAGGACTGAATGCCTTCAACTCCAACTTTATCTAAGAGTAATTTTCTGTTTGTCATTACATTCCCATATAATTAGCCTTCGGATTCTTTCTGTATTCCTCTATAAGGGCATCCACTTTTTCTTCTGTCAAATGTTCATGAAAGGTTTCACCGCATTGCAACATGGGTGCATAACCGCAAGCACCAAGACATTCAACACCTTTTACAATAAAAATGCCATCAGCAGTGGTTTCGCCGTCTTTTATTCCCAATTTGTTTTCGATGTATGCCAAAATTCTTTCACCACCTTCAATGGCGCATGGCCCTGTGCGGCACACTTCAAATTTTACCTTACCTACCTTTTTGGTATCGTACATACTGTAAAATGTAGCTACCTCATACACCTCAATGGGTTGGATGTGGAGCAGGCGGGAAATGTAATCCATTACAGGTACATCCAACCAGCCGAAATGCGCCTGGGCAATATGCAAAACCCTTAGTAGGGCACTCTTCTGTTTCCCTTCAGGAAACAGTTGAATTACCCTGTTTACCTCAGCCAAAACCTCTGGCGGAAATTGAATTTGATCCTGTGCAGCTTCCAATTGATTGAATCCTTAAATGCTGGCGCGAATATAGCAAGGATGCCCACAGCTAAAAAAGGCATTCTGTATGTTTTTTGCACAATTTTCTACTTTCCGTGGGTGTGACATAAGACACATTTAATTCCTGTGATTTTAAGTTAGCTTTGAAGCGCTGAAAAAACGAATTTCTATATTGTTGGTTTTCTTGTTCTTGTTTATGCAAACTTCTTTGCAAGAAATTATACGCTTGCCACTTTTGTATTCACATTTTATTGAACACAAAGAGCACAATGCCAATTTAGATTTTGTAGAATTTTTAACCATTCATTATTCCAGCACTGAAAAACCCGATTCCGATGCTGAAAAAGACAATAATTTGCCTTTTAAAAACATTGATATTGACGTTTTTCAATCCGTTTACACCTCGGTTGGTACTGTAGAAATCACCCATAAATCGGTTTTGCCTTTAAACAGCAACCATGGTGTTATGCCCAAACAAAAACCCATAAGTCCTGTGGTTCAAAGTATTTTTCAACCACCACGGTTTTCATAATTAAACGCTAGGATCCCGTATCTGATTTCATTCAGATTTTGCTGCTTTCGGTCAATTTGCAGCTCCACAAAACTTTACTAAAAAACCAAAGCAATGAATTTAACGCATATTCATTTGCTGCTCAATCATTTTCCAATAATTGGAACCCTAATTGGCAGCCTCATACTAATTGCAGGAATCATCTCTGCAAATAACATACTTAAATATACTGCTGTGTGGGTAATCACCTTCATGAGCACACTTTCTATACCCGTTTATCTTACAGGTGAAAATGCCGAAGAAACGGTAAAACATTTAACAGGTGTAAACGAATCACTAATTGAAATTCATGAAGAATATGCCATTGCCGCTTTCTCATTTCAACTGCTTGCTGGCTTTGCTGGCTTGCTATATATGTGGTTCAAAAAAAGAGGTACACCACGCCCCAGTTTTATGTTTTTTATTTTTGTATTTGCCACTTTTTTTGCTGTAGGTTTAATGGCCTATACCGGACTCACTGGTGGCAAAATTCGACATACCGAAATCCGGAATTCCATTCCCTTACAAACCCCAACAACAGACGATTAATATGCTCAATAAAATCATTCGATTTTCGGTGCACAACAAGCTCATTATTGCACTTTTTACGCTTGCCTTAATCGTATTTGGAGCTTATAATGTTACAAAATTGCCCATAGATGCGGTGCCGGATATTACCGATAACCAAGTCCAAGTAATTACTATTTCGCCCTCTTTAGGTGCCCCAGATGTGGAACGCTTGGTGACATTTCCTGTGGAACAAGCCAATAGCAATATTCCTGGTATAAAAGAAATTCGCAGTTTTTCTAGATTTGGTCTTTCTTTAGTTACCATTGTTTTTGACGAAAACACCGATGTGTATTGGGCGCGCCAACAAGTAGCAGAAAGACTGCAATTGGTAGCAAGCCAAATTCCTAAAGGTGTAGGAACCCCTGAAATGGGACCAGTAACTACAGGTTTGGGTGAAATTTACCAATATGTATTGCGCCCAAAACCCGGTTATGAAGACAAATATGGCCCCATGCAATTGCGTACCATTCAAGATTGGATTGTGCGCAGGCAACTTATTGGGGTAAAGGGCGTTGCAGATGTAAGTAGCTTTGGTGGCGAACTAAAACAATATGAAATTGCATTAAACCCCAATTTATTAAAAGCCAGTGGTGTAAATATTAATGAAGTATTTGCCGCACTCGAGGCCAACAATCAAAATACCGGTGGGGCTTATATTGAAAAAGGCCCAAGTTTATTATTTATCAGAAGTGAAGGCCTACTCAAAAATTTCACTGATATAGAAAGCATTCCTATAAAAATAAATAATGGTGGTATGCCTGTTTTACTCAGAGATATCGCCACTGTACAAGAAGGTCATGCTACCCGCTATGGAACTATGTTCTATAATGATGAAAGAGAAGTGGCTGGTGCTGTCGTAATGATGTTGAAAGGGGCAAACAGCAATGAGGTAATTGAAAATGTAAAAGAACGCATTCAACTCATTCGCAAAACACTGCCCGAAGGCGTAATTATTGAGCCCTTTTTAGACCGAACCAAAATGGTAAACAATGCCATTGGAACTGTCAAAACCAACCTAATGGAAGGTGCACTAATTGTGGTGTTTATTTTGGTTTTGTTTCTCGGCAATTTCCGCGCAGGATTGCTTGTTGCTTCTGTTATTCCACTGGCCATGCTATTTGCAATAATTATGATGAATATTTTTGGCGTAAGTGGCAATTTAATGAGCCTTGGGGCATTGGATTTTGGGCTCATTATTGACGGCTCAGTAATCATAGTTGAAGCAGTTTTGCATTTCTTAACACACAGTAAAAAATTCTCTGCAATCAACAAAATATCCAAAACAGAAATGGATAATGTTGTTCAGGACAATACAGGTAGAATGATGAACAGTGCTGTGTTTGGACAAATTATTATTCTCGTGGTGTACTTACCCGTATTTGCATTGTCGGGTATTGAAGGCAAAATGTTTCAGCCCATGGCACAAACCGTAACTTTTGCATTAATAGGTGCATTTATTCTTTCACTTACCTATATCCCTATGATGGCAGCGTGGGTGCTGAGTAAGAATATAAAACACCGCAAAAATTTAAGTGATAGAGCTATGGAAAAAATAGAATTTTTCTATCAAAAAACACTTGAAAAAACATTAAAATTTAAAAAATGGTTGCTTATTTCTACGGTTGCCCTATTTGTCATTTCTGTCTTCATTATGTCCAATATGGGCGGAGAATTTATTCCAAACTTGGAAGAAGGAGATTTTGCAGTAGAAACCAGAATTATTACTGGGAGCAACCTTAAACTCAGCATGGAAACTTCTGCAAAGGCGGCCCGAATTTTAAAAACCAATTTCCCGGAAGTAATAAAAGTAGTGGCCAAAATTGGATCTGGAGAAATCCCCACCGACCCGATGCCTATTGAGGCCCAGGACTTAATGATTATACTGAAACCAAAATCGGAGTGGAAATCTGCAAAAACATTTGACGAATTGGCAGAAAAAATGGGCAATAAATTAGATGCGATTCCCGGTGTTTCTTTTGGTTTTCAGTACCCTGTACAGATGCGATTTAATGAATTAATGACCGGAGCCCGACAAGATGTAGTGTGCAAAATATTTGGTGATGACCTCGACAGCTTGGCTTCATTGGCCCAAAAGTTAGGCGCCATTTCTGCTCAAGTAAAAGGAGCTGCAGATATTTATGTGGAACCCATTGGTGGATTGCCTCAAATTGTTGTTAAGTACAACAGGCAAGCCATATCACGTTATGGCGTAAGTATAGCCGACATCAATAAAGTAGTGAATACTGCTTTTGCGGGCCAAACTGCAGGCTTGGTTTTTGAAGGTGAAAAACGATTTGATTTGGTGGTGCGCTTGGATGATGAAAATAGAAAGTCAGCCGAAGACGTGCAAAACCTGCTCATTCCATTGCCAAACGGAGATCAAATTCCACTGAACCAACTCGCTTCTGTAGAAATAATTGAAGGTCCCAATCAAATACAAAGAGAAGATGCCAAACGCCGCATAATTGTGGGATTTAATGTTAGGGGTCGCGATGTAGAAAGCATTGTGGAAGAACTAAAAATCAAAGCTGAAAAATCATTAAAAATGCCTGTAGGCTATTTTATAACTTACGGTGGAGCATTTGAAAATTTAAGGGCTGCAAAAGCAAGATTAAGCATTGCTGTCCCCGTTTCATTGTTGCTTATTTTCTTGCTCCTCTATTTTGCATTCGGTTCACTAAAAGATGGACTGCTCATTTACAGTGCTATTCCACTTTCCGCCATTGGAGGCATACTAGCTTTGGCCAGTCGGGGTATGCCATTTAGCATCTCTGCAGGTGTAGGTTTTATTGCACTCTTTGGAGTAGCCGTACTCAATGGAATTGTACTGATATCCGAATTCCGAAGACTCCGTGCTGAAGGGTGGACGGATATGAGAAGAGTGGTCCTTCAAGGCACAAAAATCCGATTGAGACCGGTACTAATGACTGCTGCTGTCGCCTCATTGGGCTTTTTGCCAATGGCATTAAGCAATGGTGCTGGGGCTGAAGTTCAAAGACCCTTAGCCACTGTTGTAATTGGTGGACTCGTGTCTGCCACTTTTTTAACCTTGTTTGTTTTGCCGGCCATTTATATCATTTTTAATAAGAAAAAATCATGAAAAATACATTGATATTTTTATGCTTGGTATTGTCATTTACCGCGCAAGCTCAAAACAAAATCACCATGCAAGCCTCAATAGATAGCGCTTTGCACAACAATTTAATGTTGAATGGCGAATACCTAAATGTCCAATATTGGCAAGCATTAAAAAACACATCTTACAATTTCAATCCATTAACTATTAATTCAGAATATGGCCAAATTAACAGTATATTTAAGGATACCCGTTTTGGAGTGAACCAAGCATTCGCTTTGCCATCTACATACAGCAGACAAAAGCAACTGGGCTCGATTAAAGTAGGTGTAGCGCAAAATGCCTTTACCTTAAAATCAGCTGAATTAAAACAAGAAATACGGTCGCAATACTTTAGATACATTTACCTCCACCAACAAGAGATTCTACTAAAATCAGCCGATTCCTTTTTTACAGCCATGCTGGAATCAGCCGAAATAAAATTGAAATTGGGTGAAACAAATACATTGGAACGCGACTATATGAAATTGCAACAGTTTCAAGTGGCAAGGCAATTGGAGCAGGTAAATACTGACAGGGCAAATGTGTTGCTTGCATTTCAAACTTTAATCAATACAAAAGAAAAGTATATCCCAAATGATGCTGTAGACAACTACATGATCATACCGCAATTTTCCGATACCCATTTTCTAAATTCTCACCCCACTGTTAAAGCGGCACAACTCATGATTTCGGAAAACAAACAACTGGTAAAAACCGAAAAATCACAATTACTGCCTTATTTAAATTTAGGCTATAGCAATATGAGCATTCAAGGTATGGGCTCTGATAATAAAACATACAATAGCAGTGACCGTTTTCAATCGGTACAACTTGCTATAAATGTACCCGTTTTTGCCATGGCTACGAAAGCACGCATCCAAGCATATGGAGTGGCGGTATCGCAATCGGAAACTGCACTTTCGCTGGCGCAGCAACAATTAAAATTGAAATGGGAAACCGCTTGGAAAAATTACGAAAATGCTGTTTATGCCTTTCAATGGTATAAAAATACTGGAATCAAAACGGCCAATGAAATGCTACAAACTGCCAGCCAGCAATACATTCAAGGAGAAATTGATTATTTGCAGTTTGCCACTATTGCAAACCAAACCTTGTCGATAAAATCCTCAAATGCAGAGGCAGAATTTAATTATTACAATTCAATCATTGCATTAAATGCAATTACAAATCCTTAAAAAATGAAAAACAAAATAAATCCAATTATATGGCCAGCAATACTCGTCTTTACGGCTTGTTCTGGCAATAAGAAAGCAGCCAGCATTGCAGAAAATCCGATGCCTGCAAATATGGTGACTTTAACCCAAGAGCAATTAAAAAATGCGGATATTTTAACCGGTAAAGCTGAAGTTAAAACCTTATCAGCCACCCTTTCTTTGAATGGGGTAATTGATGTTCCACCCCAAAACATGGTATCTATTAGTGCCCCCATGGGTGGATATTTAAAACGCAGCCAACTATTGCCAGGAATGCCCGTAAAAAAAGGGGAAATTATTGCCATTATAGAGGACCAACAGTACATTGAGTTGCAGCAGAATTATTTAACAACTGCTGCCAAATTAAATATGCTACAGTTGGAATTTGAACGCCAAAAAGCATTAAACAGTTCAAAAGCAGGTAGTGATAAAGTATTCGAACAAACGGAGGCTGAGTATAAAAGCCAACGCATTCTTTTCAAATCCTTGGCAGAAAAACTCCGGTTTATCGGCATCAATCCCGATGCATTAAATGAAAATAATATTTCGAGAAGTTTGGCCATTTATTCACCTATTTCTGGATTTGTGAGTAAAATCAATGTCAATATTGGCAAATATGTAAACCCCACTGATGTGTTATTTGAATTGGTCAATCCCACCGATATTCATTTAAATCTAAAATTGTATGAAAAAGACATCAATACAATTTCTATTGGACAAAAAGTAAAAACCTGGACCAATTCCAATCCCAATCAAAAATTCAATTGTGAAGTTATTCTAATTGGCCGCGATATTGGGCCTGATAGAACAGTAGAAATTCACTGCCATTTTGACCAATATGACAAAACTTTGGTACCAGGGATGTACATGAATGCCGAGGTTATTGTTGAAAACAAATCTTCAATCACGGTGCCTGATGCGGCCATTATTAGAAATGCCAACAAAGATTACTGCTTTGCAGTGCGTGCCAACAACAGCTTTGAACTTGTTGAAATCAAAAAAGGCATTTCTCAAAATGGATTTACTGCAATAGAATCCGCAAATGGCACAGAAATAAATGGATTGATTTTTGTGTTAAAAAATGCATATACCATATGGATGCAGTTACAGAAATCTTCTGAAAATGAATAGCTTACAACAGTTCAGTACACAAAACAGTAACACTTAATAAAATGAAAAAAATAAAATTAATTCTTGCCGCAAGTTTTTTAGGAATTTCCGGCATTACCGTTGTCCAAAGTTGCAAAAAAGCCGATGGTTGCGGTGAATCAAACATCTCAAAAAGTGGTGGGGATGACAGCCACAACAATGGTCAAAATTGCATGAGTTGCCACGTATCTGGCGGCGATGGCGAAGGCTGTTTCAATGCTGCAGGTTCGGTATACACAGGTTCTGGTACTGCTTTCGGAGCTGGCACAGTAAAACTACACACAGCACCTAACGGAGCTGGCAGTGTTGTTGCTACCATTCAGGTAGATAGCAAAGGAAATTTCTACACCACGGAGTCCATTAATTTTTCTGGCGGGGTCTACCCCTCATTTTCAGACGGAAAAGGCAATACCAAGTACATGGGCAGCTCTATTGGCAGTGCACAGTGCAACAGTTGCCACGGTTCCAGCACAGGTAAAATCACTGCACCCTAAATAAATTATTTTTAATGGGCAGCAAAATGCTGCCCATTAAAATATATTCGCGGCATGAAACTTCAATCTTTCACCTTCAACCCCTTGCAAGAAAACACCTATATTATTTGGTGTGAAAACACTTTGGATTGTGCCATTATTGATGCGGGCAATTATGACAGTACAGAAAATGCCGAGTTGAAAGATTTCATTGTTCAAAATCAATTAAATCCCAAATTTCTCTTAGGCACACATGCCCATATCGACCATATTTTTGGGAACTGGTTTGTAAAACAAACATGGAATTTGCCTTATTATTTGAACAAAGCCGATGAGGTGATGTTTGCCCGAAGTGAGCAAATGGCAGCCTTATGGCAATTGAATTATACCCCGAGTCCCCTACCCGATTTTGAGTTAAATCATGCCGACCTTCTAAAAAGTGGGGATGTTGAAATTGAAGTGCGTTTTGTCCCCGGCCATGCCCCTGGACATGTTGTGTTTATTCACCATGCCAGCAAAACAGTTATCGGGGGCGATAGCCTTTTTAGGGGCAGCATAGGTCGCACAGATTTGCCTGGAGGAAATCACGATTTGTTATTACAAAAGATTAAAGAAGAAATGTTTAGCTTACCAGATGATTATATTGTTCACAGTGGTCACGGACCAGAAACCAGCATCGGTTTTGAAAAACAACACAATCCATTTTTCATGTCCACACATTGGGAGTGAAAACAGGTATAGTGAATTGGGGTCCAGATAACTATCGAGAAGAGATTAGAGATTATTCATAAACGGTCAACCTATTTCAGGCTAGGACAACTATAAACTGTCAACTATAAACTATCAACTATAAACTAAGTTCTACATTTGCACCATGCTTCGCAGCAACCTCGATTATTTGGCTACCTGTTTGTATGAGGCAGGTGTGCACCATTGGGCTGTAAGTCCAGGTTCCAGAAACGCACCCATAATTGCAGGATTGGTAAGGCATGGGGGATTTCATATCCACAGTTTTCCGGATGAACGAAGTGCTGCATTTGCCGTTTTGGGTATGGCACAAGCTACGCAATACACTTGCGGTGTTTTGTGTACCAGTGGCACTGCTGTTTTGAATTTATACCCCGGAATCTGCGAGGCCTACTACCAAAGAATTCCAGTAATTGCATTAACGGCAGATAGGCCTGAAGAATTGATAGACCAATGGGATGGACAAACCATTCACCAAAAAAATGTGTTTGAAAAACATGTGCTGCTCAGCCTTGAAACACCACAAGACCTCGACGCCATTGATTGCAGCCAGGCCATACAAGACCTTGTTTTTCAAGCAGTAAATACCGCCATGTTGCCCGTAAAAGGTCCGGTACATTTGAACATTCCACTTAGAGATCCCATTTACGCAGAAATCACAACACCCTTTGAGCACAAAACGGTTCCTCCATTTCAACTTCAATCTCCTACTGCCATTCCCTATTCTGCGCAGGATATATTCACAGAAATCAGCAATCAAAAAATATTGTGTCTTGCAGGACAATTGCCACCCAATCCTGCATTAAAAGAGGTTCTCACTCCATTATCTGAAACCATTCCCCTTATTTCAGACATCACTTCCAATCTTTGTGATATTGGCATTCAACAATGGGAAATGGCCTTTCAAAAACATACCGAACTACAAGATTTGCAAGCAGATGTTCTTATCACTTTCGGCTTATCTTTATTGTCCAAATCTTTAAAATTATTCATAAAAAAATTCCCTCCAAAAAAACATTACCATATTGCCGAATCCGGCTTTGTTGGTGATCCTTTCGGAACGAATCCCAAACTTGTACAAGCCAATCCTGTGGATTTTTTCCGTAATTTTTCTGCTGAAAAAATACCTATTGATTACACAAATAAATGGTTGGAATTCGTTGCCCATAAAACAGAATTTCCCAAACTGTTAAAAACCCCTTCAGAAAAAAACGAGTTCTCTTTTGTGCAGGATTTGCTTTTAAAATCCGATAAAAATACCGTTTTACATTTGGGCAATAGCATGACAGTTCGATACGCTTCTTGGGCTGGGAATACCGCTGCTGAAATTTATTGCAACCGTGGCACCAGTGGCATAGATGGCACTGTTTCTACTGCGGTAGGTTTTGCCTTAGCCCAGCCGCATAAAAAAGTATGTTGTGTGCTTGGCGACATTTCGTTTTTTTATGATGCCAACGCCTTATGGACAAACCACATTCCGCAGAACTTGGGAATCGTGGTTTTAAACAATTTTGGAGGCCATATTTTTAATTTTATTTCTGGACCATCTGAGGCCCCAGAATTGCTGCCATACATTGTTACACCGCACCACAGAAGTGCCCAACATCTGGCATCGGATTATAAAATTCCGTATTTTCTATTCGACTTTAACAACAACAATATCGCAGATACTGCATTAAAAACCCATACCCCATTTATCATTGAAATCACCCATGAATCATGAAAAAACAGCTATCATAGCAGGAGCAAGCGGACAAGTGGGCGGTTATTTGCTCACCAAATTATTGAACAGTGATGAGTATCAAAATGTAATCGCATTGATCCGACAACCCTTGGAAATTACGCATCCAAAATTGCAGCAATTGCAAGTGGATTTTGAACAATTAAACACCTTGCAAATTCAGGGGAATGATGTTTTTTGCTGCATGGGAACCACCATTAAAAAAGCCAAAACTCAAGAGAATTTTAAGCATATTGATTACGGATATCCTTTGCAATTGGCGAAAACAATGTTCCAAAACGGGGCTACAAAATTCATGTTGGTTTCCTCTATGGGTGCTGATACAAAAAGCAGCATTTTTTATGCCCGTGTTAAAGGAGAATTGGAAAAAGATGTAGCAGAAATTCCATATAAAACCATTGGCATATTCCGACCCAGCATGCTGCTCGGGCCTAGAAAAGAAAAAAGAATGGGTGAACAAATTGGCAAAATATTGATGCGATTTTTTGCATTTATTATTCCTGCAAAATACAAGGCAGTACATGCAGAAAAAGTAGCTGAAAGCATGCTACAATTTGCCCAAAAAGATTTGTTGGGCGCACATATTATTTTGAATCCAGAAATTTTAAAAGTGAAATAAAAACGGCTTATTTATAGCGTTCGAGTTCCCTTTTTACATCGCGTTCTTTCATGTCATCGCGCTTGTCGTATTGTTTCTTACCTTGTCCAATACCGATTTCCATTTTAAATATTCCCAATTCATTTTCAAACAAACGTATGGGAAAAATACTATAACCTTTGTTTTTTGCTTTGTGTTGCAAGCGGCCCATTTCTTTTTTTGTGAGCAACAACTTCCTTTCCCTTAGCGGATTCTGAACTGCAAAACCACCAGCTTGTTTAAACTCAGAAATGTGCATGTTCACCAAAAACAATTCGTCTTCACGAAACATGCAATAGGCATCGCCCATATTTAAATTATTGGCCCGTATAGATTTTACCTCAGGACCTGTTAGAACCATACCTGCATTGTAACTCTCCTCTGTGTGGTAGTTAAATCCTGCTTTTTTATTGGGTATATTGATGCGTTTTTTCTCAGCCACGTATTTGCTTTATCAGCCCCTCTATTTTTTCTTTTTTTAATATTTTTTGTCCAGTGGTACCTTCTGCCACCAGCCGGCTTTCCACCTTTGCCAGCCATTTACAGTTTACATTATTGCCATGCAACTCTGTTATTTCTGCGGTAATTTCTACAAGTTCCCCCAACAAGGCTGGAGACAAATGTTTAATGGTGAGGTAAGTGCCAATGCCCTCTTCATCTGCGTCTAGCATTTCAAGTACAAACTGCCTGGATGACCACTCCGCATCGCGGCCCAGGGCAAATGTGGCATAAAATGGGTGCACTACCCCAGTTTCAAATTGGGCAATATCCTCCTGCACCACCTCATGGGTGATGGTTTTGGTATCGCCAATCTTAAAAATCTGCTTGATGTGTTCAAAAATAATACAAAACTGCCTTAAGCCACTTGATTAAGTTGCTCTTGCAATTCTGAAACGGCAATTTCCGAGTGCGAAGCTTCGAAAACACAGTCGCCATTTTTAATCAATAACAATTGGGGCGATTCATGAATCACACCAAAATTGTCTGCTATTTTATTCGACAGGTTTCTATAGCTCAACAAATCCAGATAATAAAACATGGCATTTCCATGTCCCGATATATCCAGTCTCGACAAGCGGTTTAAGGCCATCGAACTTATTGAGCAACGGGTGCTGTGTTTAAAAAACACCACAGGCCTCTGGTAAGAAGATGTTACAGCCTCTTGCAATTGAGATTCACTATTCAAAGGAATCCAATTTTTGATCATTTTTTGTGCTCGATACCGTAGTTTGCTTGTCCCACTTGTGGGCAACGATCTCTTTTCCTAACTCCACAACTTGTGGCCAAGATGGTCGTAATAACCAATGCGAATATTATTTTTGTGTACTTCATGATTCACGTCTCCTACTGCAAAATTAACGAATATCATGCCAGCTTTCGTTTGTTGCAACAATTTTTACTTACAAATAACAGACTTAAAGCCCAAAATGTTTTTGAACTGCAAACCCAATTTGGTGAGTCGTGGCCTATTATTTCAGAACATTTAAACTGTTTAAAAAAAGCAGAAAAAAAGCTGCCCACTTGGGTGAAAAAACAATGCATTTTTGCCAATACCCCTTTCGAACAAGCTACCTCTGAAGTGGTGGCACAATTCAAAACTTCCCTTTTTCCTGTTAAAAATATGCTCAGCATTACTGGCGGTTTGGGATCGGATGATATTGCCTTTGCCCAATCTGGTACTGATGTTATCTCTTTAGATACCGACCCATGCTTAAATACCTTGTTTGATTACAATTGCAAACAGCTCGAAATTGCGCATGCAAAGCGGATTCATACCTCGGCCGAAGATTATTTATTCCACAGCAAAAACAACTTTGAAATGGTGTATGCCGACCCTGACAGAAGGCCCGATGGTGAAAAATTGGGCGGAAATGTAAGCGCCTACTCCCCCGATGTATTTGGACTGCTGCGGACATATTCACACATTGCCCCGAGGTGGCTCATTAAACTAAGTCCCATTACCGATATCCATTGGCTGCTGCAAGAAACCGGTGTTCCTATGGACCTCCACATTATTGAAGAGGCCAATGAGGTAAAGGAAGTGCTCTGCGATTGCCATGAACTTGCCACAGGCAAAATTTGGCTGCACGTGTTGCAGGCCGACAAATCTTTCACTTACAATGGAGCTATTTTAGAGGCACTAAAATCAGACAAAATTCTATTTACTGAGCCCAGATCAGGAATGATCAAAACTGGTTTCCACTCAGGATTGGCTGGGCAATATGCTATGCAAGCCCAAACCGTGGGCAATACCTACTTTACAGGATATGCAGTTTTGCCCACTCCACTCTGCCGTCAATTCGAATTGAACCAGGAAATCAGGGGCAGTTTCAACCACATTTTATCGGAAATCAAAAAGTTGGGCATAGTTCAGGCCAATATCAGTGCCCGCGAATGCAGTTTGGGAGCAGAAGAAATCCGCAAAAAATCCAAATTAAAAGATGGTGGTGATGTGTACCTGTTTTTTACAGGCAAAAACGATAAAACCTGCTTTGTTTGCAGTAAAATTTAGTTCTTTTTGTCGTTGTTGGCACGGGCTACATAGCGTTCCAATGCGGACAACATACCTGGAGAATCTGCAGTAGGAGCAGGAATATCCAAAATAAGGTTGTGTTCTTCTATGGCTTGTGCGGTGGAACTTCCAAAACCAGCAATGCGGGTATTGTTCTGCACAAATTCAGGGAAGTTATCGTACAAAGACTTGATATCAGCGGGCCTAAAAAACACCAAAATATCATAAAACACATCGGCCAAATCACTCAAATCACTACTTACAGTGCGGTAAATAATGCACTCAGTAAAGTTCATTTTGTTTTTTACAAAGAAATCAGGCAAGGTGGCTTTGCGAATATCGCTGCAAGGAAAAAGAAATTTTTCTTTGCTATGGCTCTTACAAAGTGCCAAAAAGTCTTTTTCGGTGCCTTTGCCATTGAACATTTTGCGTTTACGGGGCACAATGTACTTCTGAACGTAGTTGCTAACACTCTCGTTAATGCTGAAATACTTGGTTTCAGGTGGCATTTCCACTTTCATCTCAGAGGCGATGTTAAAGAAATTGTCTACCGCATTTTTAGAATTGAAAATGATGGCAGTAAAATCTAGGAAATTTACTTTTTGTTTGCGAATATCCCTGGCAGCAAGCGGTTCAATATGAATAAAAGCCCTAAAATCGATTTTAAGCTTGTACTTTTTTGAAAATTCCTCATAAATATTCTTGCCAGCTTCTGGCTCAGGCTGGGTGATGAGGATGCTCTTAACTTTTATCTCTCTGTCGAGGGTCATGATTGATACAGTCTAAATAAAGCCGTAAGCAATAGTGCATTGGGCAGTATTTCGAAGCCGCAAAAATACAAAATACCTGACAAAGAAAAACCCGACTCCCGAAATAAACCCATAAACTCCAAAATCAAACGCAGTGAAAACCATACTGTAACTGCAATTACCATGACTAAAGCCACGTCCACATTTGCCAGTCGGGAGGAGTTGAAATAGCTTAAAACTATCAATGGAAAGAGAATTAAGCCGATTCCAAAGTCGATATTGATCTGTCTTTGGGTCTGATTTCGGGAAACTTCACCCAAATCCAAAACATAGGCCTGCAGCCTTTGAACAAAGTACAGCAAAGCCTTCCATATCACCACCAACAACACCACCAGTACGTAAAAAATAAGGGTATTGAGGTTTACATATCCGCTATACACCACAATTACCACTATAGCTTGCGCCAATATGAGGGTGGAAATTACGGCCGCCACTACCGAGCCCGAGGTAAAAGAAATGCCAAACTCCGAAATCAACTCCCGGAAATAGTAGCCATTGAACAAACTCCGCACCCTAAGCACCAATTGATTAGGGAAAGCACTTCTAAAATACAGCACCAGGCCAATGACGCCCAGCGATATTAGGAAGAACCAAAATTTTCCAAGTCCCCTGCGCACATAAATTTCTTGGTTGTAGGGGTCGAATGGATCGTACTTTTTGCCTGAGTATTTTTGAGGCACATGGATAATAAACCGTTCCCTTAGAATGCTGCGCAGCGAATCGGTAACCAAACTGTCTACAAAAGCCACGTGCTTTCTGAAGTACCCCCTATTGGTATCTCGGGAAGTGCGGTTGCTATCGCCCTGTGCACTGCTTGCAAGCGGCACAAAAAAGAGGAACAATATGAAGACCCAGTTTTTCAAAATGCCGATGAAATGCCCAAATGAAACTTTGATTGGTTTAACCCTATACTTTGACTACCTGATTTGCCCATGGCCAATGCAAAATGCAATACCCCAGCACCAGTTTTCAAACCAGCCACCAAGCCCAAGCCTTGTAAAAAACCGTTTTTGGCACTGTTAAAAGAAGATTGGTTTCTAAACCAGGCCAAATGGTAAAATGGTCCAATAAAGGCATTTTGATCCGGCATCAACCTCAATTCTATAGTACCCATGTAAAATTCATTGGCAAAAATACTCTGTTCATTAAAACCCCTGATATTTTTTATTCCCCCATACCTTTCTAGTTCGTTAAAATAAACAGTTGGGGCATGGTATTTCATGGCATTGCCTGCCAATTTCAACACCATCCAGGGCAGCAACCTTTGGTACACTGCAACATCAGCCTTTAATCTGTACTGGTTTACAGACAAAGCCCCTACCCTGTTTAAACTGTCGTAAACATTCTCTGTAACGCCCTGTGCATTCACCCATTGTATGGCTTCAATTGCCGGATCGCGCAAGAATTTACGGATTCCGGCTCCTGCTTGCAAGGTCAAATTCACCCCGCTATAAGGCAAGGTTCCGGGTAAAACAGTGCTGTACTCGTAACCCAAATGGTAGTTGCTGTTTTTACTCCCTGGATTGTCGGGCAATTGGCGCAAAGTCTTTACCGTTTCTAAGTCGTTGTAAATCCGAATTCTATCCAACAACCCTGCGCCGATGGTAAAACCAGAATGCGGCCCTAAAGGCAAACGCAGTTCCAATTCCCTAGAAAAAGTGGAATATAGGGTGTCGAATTTGGTCAACTCTATCTTAAAACGAGTGGTAAAAGGCAATCCCATAAAATAAGGAACACTGCCATAAAATTTAAACTCTTGCGACCTCGCTTTAAAGCTGCGCCATTCTATTCCGGAGTAAATTCCAGAACGAAACATATTGTAAAATCTGGCATTCAACTCCCCCGTAAATACAGGATTTCCCTCTGCACTATTGGCCAAGCCCACCAATCCGCTGATGATGTCTTTGGCCACTTTTTCCCCTGGTAAAAATATTTGCAGCTTTTCATTTAACACCGCCAACTCCTTCTTTCCGCGCACTTGAAATCCATCAATGGTGCCCAATCTTGCCTGCAATTGCGTTATTTTTTGTTCGTTATATGCCTCAGCAGCAGAAATATTGCTACAATATTTAATGAACCGCCGCCCAAATTGGTATCCGTTAAATATAAAGGTATCCATTAAAAAATAGTCCCCCTTTTCTGGAAACACAGCCATGGTAATCTGCTTGCCTTTCTGCTCCAAAACCTTGTATGATACTTTTGCAAAGGGGTAACCTGTATTTTCGGATTCTCTAATAAAGTTTTCTGTTTTACTGAGCAAATCAGCAAGTTCCATTTGCGATTGAATGGGCGTGGAATCGGTATGCCATACTACAGAAAACGAATCGAACATTGGTCCTTTTTTTAGGGCAATTGTTTTGGGTGCGGTACTGTCGCAAACCGCCAAAAGATAGCCCTTAGCTTGCCATTGACGTGCCAAAAAATCCCTGCGCAGTGGGGTATTATCTGCTACGGATTTTAAAGAAATGGACATCGTACTGGTATCGGCAAACCGCTTCTGGGCCTGAACTCCCTGAGAGCCGGCAATAAAAAAAAGCAGTAAAATTGTTTTTATCCGTACCAAACGTTTCGCAAATTACGAATATTGCAGTGAAATGGCCGGTTTGTATTTTCATATTCCTTATTGTAAACAAGTCTGTTCTTATTGCAATTTTCACTTTAGCACCAATACCCGTGGCATGGATTTGATGCTGGAGGCTATGAATTTAGAATTGGAAAACCAATACACTTTTGGTCAATTAACCCAGTTGGAAAGCATCTATTTTGGAGGGGGAACGCCGTCCATTTTGCCTCCCAATGCCATAGAAAGTTTGTTAAATACGGCTAAAAAATATTTTACTTGGAACAACAATGCTGAAATCACATTGGAGGCCAACCCAGAAGACATTCACCAAGAGAACTTACTGGCCTGGAAAGCAATGGGCATTAACAGACTCAGTATTGGTGTGCAAAGTTTGGTGCAGGAAGATTTAACATTTATGCACCGAAACCACAATGCAAAAGATGCCCAAAATGCAGTGGATTTAATATTAAAAACCGGCTATACTTCACACAATATTGATTTGATTTTTGGTTCTCCTTGGCTTAGCAATAATAACTGGGAATACAACCTGGATTGGGCCTTTAATTCAGGAGCAGACCACATCAGTGCATATGCATTAACTGTAGAGCCCAATACTTTTTTAAATAAAAAAATACTTAAAAAAGAATGGCCCAATGTGAATGACAAAATACAAGCCGAACAATACAAATATTTAACAAAAAAATCCGCAAAAATGGGCTGGGATTTTTACGAAATTTCCAACCTCAGCAAGCCTGGTCACCGTGCCATACACAACAGCAATTACTGGAAAAACAAACCTTATTTGGGCATAGGCCCTTCGGCACATAGTTACGATGGAAACATTCGCAAATGGAATATTTCCGACAATAAAAAATACACGGAAAATATCCATTCAGGTGCTGAATATTATACTTCAGAAATTCTCAGCACTGCTGACAAATACAACGAATATATCCTCACAAATATTCGCACTACAGAAGGCATTCAATTGACTACTTTAGAAAATTTTGAAGTAAAAAATGCCCAAGAAATAGAAAAAGAATTGCAACATTTTGTGTCAAAAGACTTGTTGGTTTTCGATGGCGATACTGCTACGTTAACCATAGAAGGCAGGCTCTTGGCCGATTGGATTACTTCGGAATTAATGTGCTGATTTTTTGCTGAATGATTTTTCTTTCCGCTTCGGTATTGGACAATTTCAAGGCCATTTTATAATGGTATTGGGCTTTGGGAATATCTTGTTCTGCGCTTAAATAGCCCAATAAAGAATGGTAAAAAGCATTGTCTACCATATTTAGTTTCTCAGCTTCTACCAAGGCTTTTTCTTTACCTGCCGACCTGCTCATGGCGTAAGCCCTGTTTAATGCTGCCATTGGAGAATATTCCAACATCAATAGGCCATTATACAATTGCAAAATGCTTTCCCATTTTTCCACATTGTCTTCTTTACGGGTGTGCCAAAAAGCAATGGCTGCTTCAAAATGGTATTTACTGGGTGCTTTGCCCATGGAGGCCTTATTTAAAAAATATTCTCCTTTGCCAATTAATTCAGCATTCCACAATTCTTGTTTTTGGTCTTCGTACAAAACCATATCACCGTTTTCATTGGTTCTGGCCTCAAATCGAGAAGAATGAAAACACATTAAAGCCAACAAAGCATTGCTTTCTGGGGTATTGGTAAGTCCGTTTTCCACCAACATTAAATTCAAGCGCATGGCCTCTGCGCAGAGTTCTTGCCGAATGGTTTTGTTGTTTAATGAGGAATAATAACCCTCGGAAAACAGCAAATACAAAGTAGTCAGCACTGCGTTTAAACGACTTGAAATGTCGGATTTCGATGGCATTTCAAGCTTTACATTTTCGGTCCTCAATTTCTCTTTGGCCCGCTGTAGGCGTTTATAAATCACATCCCTATTGCTGAGAAATGCATCTGCAATTTCATCGGCACCAAAACCACATAAAATATTCAATGACAACCCTATTTGTGCTTCTTCTGAAATAGAAGGGTGGCAAATGGCAAACATCATTTGAAGCTGACTGTCCACCAAGTTTTCATCGGTTAAATCCAGCGCATCAATATAACTGCCCATGGTTTCATAAGTAAGCTCGGGGACCACCTTGTTTTGAAACAAGGCATTGCGTTTAAAAAAATCTTTGGCTTTATTTTTTGCTACAGTTTGCAACCAAGCTGCTGGATTTGGGGGCACACCCTTTAATCCCCAGGTTTCTGCGGCCAATAAAAAAGTGTCGCTTACAATGTCTTCGGCGGTAGATAAAAATTCCATACCCAAGTGCTTGCACAGCACCGCTACCATTTTTCGGTACTCGGTTCTGAAGAGGTGGGGTATCAATTGGTTATCAGACATCATAAAAAAGGCCAAGGCAACAAATTACATACATAAAAGTCGCCTTGGCCAAATTTGGGCATTTTTTAATTACATCGGAACAATGGCGCGCACTTCTACGCAACCGCCCACATGTAAAATGGGACAATCGGATGCCAATTCTGTGGCTTCTTCCAAACTGTTTGCTTTAATAATTGTGTAGCCACCTACGATTTCTTTTACTTCGGCAAATGGACCATTGGTAACCATATTGCCACTGCGGATTAATTTGCCACCACCTTCAAGGCGGTTGCCAGGAGTAACAAGCAGGTTGCGGGCAGCAATGCCTCCCAGCCAATCTTGCCAGGGTTTCATCATAGCTTGAATTTGCTCGGGTGATGGAGGCGTCGTGCTTGGCGCCATGGGCTCATTTCTGAAGATCAATAAAAACTCTTTCATGTTTGTGTTGTGTTAACGAATTTGTACCATCACTACGATTGAAAATGTTGGATTGGACAAATAACCCCAAAAAAATTGATTTATTTCCATTTCTCGGGGTTTATCCACCACAAAAATGAATGGCCAAAAGGCTGTTAGCCCTATGAGATGTGTAAATTTCACTAACTTGCCAAAGTTTTTTAGAGAATGATGCAACCATTTCAAAGGAGTGCCGACTAAAGAATGTTGTGAGTGACAGCTATTCAAGACATCATAGCGAAGTGCAAAGCTGGGGAGAAACAAGCCCAGTACGAGCTTTTCAGGCTAACAGGCCCGAAAATGCTCGCCTTTTGCCGTCGTTATTGCAAGTCTGATGATGATGCCCACGATGCCATGCAAGAAGGATTCATAAAAGTGTTTCAAAGTTTAGAAAAATATCGAGGAGATAGTGCACCGGAAACCTGGATGAGCCGTATTTTTATCAATACCGCTATTGACATGTACAAAAAAGGGCAAAATTACTCCAACATGTTCGCCAGTTTGCCAGATGAGGTGGAACGGATAGACGAAGAATACAACGACAACAATTTTCCTTGCTCAGCTACCGACATACTTAAAGTAATGGACACCATGCCTGAAGGTTACAGAATTATCTTTAACTTATATTGCATGGAAAATTATACGCATAAACAAATCGCAGAAACATTGGGCATTAGTGAAGGCACTTCGAAATCGCAATACGCGAGGTCGAAAAAGTTCATTTATGATGCCCTTGTGCAAAACAAAAAAATAAGTGGCTAACGAATTCGACCATATTGAAGACTCCATTCGCAATGCTTTCGACAAGTTCGAAATGCCTGTGAACGACATGGATTGGTCGCGCATTTCTGCCGCTTTGCCTGAAGATGATAAAAAAGGCGGTTTCTTCTTTTGGTGGAAAAAGAACAAAGGCAAAGGCCTCCTCATTGCTTTGATTGCACTTACCTCTGCTTCTGCTTTGGTGTATAATGCAGTTTCGAACAAACCGGTTCAATCAGTTCAAAAAACTTCTACGACTCAAGTAAATATAGAAGAACAAGCTTCTAAAAAAGACAATCAAGCGGAAATAGAAAACAAAAAAGCCACTGCAGAAATCAACGCAGATGCTCCTGTTCAAAACCAAGTTTCAAATTCCAGCCCAATTTCAGGCGGAACTGCTTCTACTCAAAACAGAATTGTACCCAATAACAATTCGGCTCCAACTGCAGGCATAAGGAATACCCCAAATGCAAACGGCAATGCTGCTGTAAACAGCACACCAGCTCCCACCCCCGTGGAAGTCGGAACGCCAAAGCCAAGCATTCCGGCAGCAAATCCAACACCTACTCAGCCGAGCCCAGAAGCTTCAGTTGAACCCGTGCCCAATTTTGGTTGGTTGCAATCATTGGCCATTCGCCTGTTCAAAAACCCCATTCCATCTATTGGTGCCTCATTTAAAATATTCAACAAAATAGGCAAAGTAAATTCACCAAATGAGCCATCAATCAAACCAACTTTGGGTTATTACGGCCTATTGCAAACCAGCTATGCCCCCGGACAAACCAAAGCCATTCAAGGCAATGAAATATGGCAAAACCTGGAGTGGTTGGGTGGAAATAGGCCTGCACTGAATTTAAGAATTGAAGGCGGCATAGAATATGGTGCCAAAACCACCTTCACCATTGGAGGTGCCATTGAAGGCAATCCATTGGCAGGAAGGGCAAGCGATTCTATACGCATTCAAATTGCAGACAGATTTTTGCCTTATTATGATAAAAATGGCAAATTACTTTACATGCTTGCCATCCGCTGGAGAGACAGTGTAATTGTGATGAACCACAACGGACATAAAACCTGGGTTGAAATTCCTTTGGGCATAAAACACACTTGGGCTTTGAGCAAAAACCTCAATTTTAGTGCGGGCCTTACAGCCAACCCTGGAATTTTACTGGGCAGCAGTGGCAATATTGTAAATCCATACCAAAGCTTTTCTGGCAGTTATTTAAAATACAAATACGGAATTGATGCTGATACAACTGCAACCTTTGTTGCTGCTAAATCCTTTCAAAACAATACACGTCTTGGCAGTGGCTTGCAATTGGGTATCGAAAAACAAACAACACACTTCAACTGGGGCATCCAATTGCAAACCCGGTATTACTTCACACCAGAATGGAAACA
>JADYZD010000069.1 GCA_020853295.1 Bacteroidia bacterium
TGCAAATGCCAGTGCGACCACCAATATTGCAGCGGTGATCAGTTTCCACCTTTTTATTTGCCTTTCCCTATTGAAAATAACAGCAGCTGCCAAACCCAACCAAAAAGCCAAAATACCAGTGCGTGCACTTAATATATGGAGTGCGGCAAAAAGCACAACACCACACACCGCAAGTGCTACCATCAACATCGAATGGGGCTGTGCTTTCCACTCCTTCCTTAAGAACAGCAGCAATACCAGTGCTGTGCACGATTGAATGAGACTGTATTCTATATGGTAAACCAAGGAAAACAAAGGCAGAGGTTTGCTCTCCACAATCATTTGGTTGTAAAACTGCAAGTGGTTGAAATAATTGGCTATACTGGCCAATGAAATCCAAACCAAGGGCATTGATAGCAACAAAAGCAAATACGGCCAAAGCCTTTTATCGGGCTTAATGATGGTTAAAAGGGGCAGAAACAACAAGGGAAGCCGCAAGGTGAGTTTTTCCCGTAACCCTTCCATTTCTGGCACCAACAGCGAAGCAATACACTGCCAAACCACAAATATTGCCATCCACATCCATGGTGATTTCAAGCTCCAAAAAGGCAATTTGGTTCTTACAACAATAAACAAAGCACAAGCGATGGCCAAACCTGTAAATATGGAAGCCAAAGCGTGCGAAAAATGAACGCACACCAAGGCCCCAATGCCAAAAAAAGCCCCGGCATTGTGCCAGGGCCTATACAGATTTATATTTTTATCAAGGCTAAGCAAACCGCAAAGTTAGGGTGCTGCGTACTTTATCTTTATACTTCCTTTGCCGTCTTTTATACCCAGCTTATCCGCAACAGTTTTGGTTATGGCAACAGAAGCCCCGTTCAATTCATTGGGCCTAATATTGTCCACCACGCGGCAGTAAGCCATTTTTCCAGTAGACTCATTTACAATCACTATAATGCTGCCTTTGGGAAGTGTTGGATGCATCACAAACGTGCGGCTTTGGTCCATTTTGTCATTCACCACCACCGCAGTGCCTGTCTCTTCTTTCTCGGTAGCTGTTTCAGCCAAAACCTCAGCTGTTCTGGGCATTCCTCCATTGTCTGGCTTGGCAATTTGTTTGCCTGAGTCTTTATTATTGCTTGCAGTTCTGGGATTGGATGGTTTGTTTTCAGCAGGCTTTTCTGTTGGTGGTTCTACTTTAATTTCTGCAGGTTTTGCAGGTGCATTCTCAGCAACATTAACGGGTTCTTCAGTTTGAGGTTCTTCTACCTTTACCACCACCTCTTGTGCAGCTCCTGTATTGGGCACTTTTATTTCCTGTCCAACTTTCAAAGAAGTACTGCTCAATGAATTGATTTTTTTAATCTCATCTACTGTGGTATTGTATTGTCTTGCAATAGCCGACAGCGTTTGCCCAGCAGTTACTTTGTGAATTTTATATTTGGTATTGGTGCTGGTTGCAGCAGGGGTAACCACAGGTGTGGCACTCACAGCTTTTTCCTTGGTTGGAATAAGCAATTGCCCACCAGCCTTCAAATTCTCGGCGTTGGTATTGGCCTCTTTTAGCTGCGCAACGGTACAATTGTACTTTTTAGCAAGACCATACAAGGTCTCTCCACTCTTCACCTTGTGAACGATGTATGTTTTGCCGTTTACAACCTTCCTTACTTCGTTCTGTGCCGACAAGCCGGTAAAGAACAAGAGTGAAAAACAGAGCAACAATATCCTCATGCGATTTTTCATATTAATCAAGTAAACAAAATTAATGCCCAATGAGGTTTGCCAATTCAATCCCGGGCAACTCAGAATCCACAAATCCCTTTGCTGTCCTGATAAAAATACACAAATCAACTCCAAAAGCACTTGGTATTTTTTTTAAGGAACCCTGAAATGTCAATAAAATGTGTTCAACAGGGCCTTTAAGAATATTAACATTGCACTCCCTCCATGTTTTCTAACGCGTTGTATTTTAAGTTTTGTCTCACCCATTTTGTCCATCATTGTTAAGAAATGGCCAAAATTGACCTTATCTTATTGTCGAAGAACAGCATAAGTGGTGCTGAAAAACTTTTTTTGACCTACGAAGACAGGGTTCACAGTTGGATTGAATTGTATTATCCGGCTTGCACAAACAAGCACAACTTGCACTTAGAAACATTTGCGCATGTCTTTTCTGAAAAACACAGTTACCAACCTGAATTCGAATCCAATGATTTATGGATAGCCAAAACATCCATTGCATTTATTATTAAGCAAAGGGCGACGACAGAGTTTATGCGACCTGTGCAGGAATTGTACAAATACACACCTAAGTACAAAGATTTTCATCCCGACTTGTTGCATGAACTCCCAGAATTGGAAAAGTTGGCCGTTTTGCTCAGGGATGTTTCACAATTTCCACTTCACCAGATTGCCTTTATTTTGGGATTGAATGTAAAGCAAATCAATTGGTTGCTTTTTAACACCGATAGTATTTTGCATTCAATTGAAAAAAGTGGAACGCCAGTGCCATTGGGTATTGTTTCTCAAACTACTAGCACTGCATCATTTGCATACAATCATAAATCAAAAGCATGGCTCGGATTTGTAGCAGCTTATCCGCAATTGGCAGGCAAAACAAAATTGCCGTTATGGCAGAAAGCCTTTATTGGTATTTCTACATTTATTATGGTGGGGGTATTAATTGGATCTGCAATAGGTTATACCGGAATGAACTTTTTGCCCCAACCCCATTCTGGGTTTACACCTTACGTTACAACAACATCTATAGAAAAGCCCTTTGTAAATCCAGAGGAAAAACAAACAGTATTGCCTGCTAAAAAACACAAATTGGTGCTTACCCAAGTTCCGATTTCTAGTATTAAAGTTTTATCAGAAAACGTTCCTATAATATCGGCAATTAAAACAGTGGAAGCGGCTGAAGACGAACCGGTGGTCGTTCAAAGAAATCCCATTTCCTTACCCCAAATAGGAATAAAAGCACACATACAAAAATCCAATTTCATTGAAACCGTACCAAAGAAATTGGAATTAAAGCCCACAAATCCTTTGCCTAAAAAACACCTGTGGGCCAGTATTGGCATGGTGCAATCCAAGTTAAATACACCCAAAATAACACATCTAATTACGGGCAGTATTGGTTTTGAAAATGCCATTAATAAAAAAAGCTCATGGTATATACATATCGGTTTTATAGCCGTAAATCATGCTGCTCAAATTGCTGTGCAAAGGCAATATTTACAACCCACCACCTCTGGTAAAACCATAACAGATTCCGTAGTTCGCAATCAATCAGCTTTTTTACAAATTCCTATTGGATACCAGTTTAAATTGAACCAAAAAATATCTTTAGGTTTGGGTATTTACGGCGGCATTCACCTATTTGACAGAGGTACAGCATTTACAAAGTCGAATTACAACAGCGATATCAATGATGTGGTAAAGGCAGGTAGAATTGCACAAACCAGCACCTTGGATTTTGCCACATTCGATCGAATTTCTATTGTAAACACAGTACACTTGGGTATCAATGGCCATATAGAATGGATGCCCATCCCCACTGGAAATTGGAAATTGCAATTGAGCAGTGGCATACCTATTACACGCTTTTTTACAAAATCCAGCGGAATTACCACCAAAATACCGCCCTATTTTGCTTTAAAAATTGCAAGGCGGGTTTATTCATTTTAGAAAAAAAGCCATCCAAAATAATTTAGATGGCTTTTTAAAAAATATGGTTTACATTTTTATTGTTTGAGCACCCTAAGGGTAGTAGACTCACTATTCCAGGCTATCTTCACATTGTAAATTCCTGCAGCTAAATTTGTGAAATCCAATTTTTTTGATGAAATATAATCATCAACTGTAAGCACAGATGTAGAAATCAACCTGCCAGAATTGTCGGTAATTTCAATTTTAAATACACACGACTCAGGGCTTTGAATTAACAATGTAGCCATATCAATTGTAGGATTTGGCGAAATGTTAAACGAAACATTCTCTGGTTTATTTTGATTGATTGAATTACAATAATCAGAACTGTATTTTATTCCATCTTTTGTATTGGCCAGAACTTTATAAATATTATACCCTAGTGGCGCATCTCTATGCATGTAAGAGTAGTTTTGGAATTCCGGTTTTTCACTGGTCTTTTTAATTCTCACCAACTCTGTAAATGGTTTTCCATTATTGCTAAACAACAAAACCATATCTTCAATACCAGATGGTTCAATTAACTGCCAAGATAATTTTGTGGCATTATTTTGTTGCTCACAAAAAACCCCATTCAAAATCACCGGCAATGGAATGGTATAAGACAATAAATATTGACCCAAAAGTCCAGTTATTCCTGCAGCATCTTTATAAGCGTAATTAAATGTTGTTACAGATTGCCCCGCCATTTTAAAAAACATAAGTAGGCTATCGGATTCAAAAGAAGGAATTTCATACTGGTTTAAAGCAATATTCCACCAAACAAATGAGGGGTTGGATACGGTTGGTGCCGGCCACAAGAAAATATTTTGACCATTAAATCTATAGACCAAAATCGCATTATTTGTATCGGGCAAATTCCTAAATACTATTGAAGAATTGCCAACACCAGTTACCCCATCAAACCTACCATCTTCATAGTCTGCGCCAGATACCATACCTGGTTTAATAGTTATGATATTGGAATTCTCATTGGTATCGGTAGTTCCTGAAGGGTGGTTTAAAAACAGAAAATGAGTAAAGGTATTTAAACCTGTTATTCCTTTAATGGAGTCTGGAGATACCAAATAAAATTTGTTGTGGGCAATGGGCCGCACTTCAATACCAAAATTGAGTGCTGTAATATCAGTTGTACCCGTAACCAGTTTAATTCTACCATTGGCGGGCGTGCTTTCTATACCTGTGCCAGCAGCATTCCCTACTCCAAATTGTTCTATTACCGGAATCCAATTCAATGGGAACATAGTCGCCACGGGACCTATTTGTCCAATGGCAACCGAATCAGTAGATATTTGAATAAAATAAGTAGAATTCGAATTCAAAACATTGCTTGAATACGTGCCAGTAACTTGGTTAACATGAACAGAATCCAATACCAAATTTGAAGCCGAATCAATAATATACACAACTATTCTGGGATTAATTCTGCCTTTTGGCAATCCACTTATTGTCAGATCCGAATTTCCATTCGCATCATGATAAATTACGCCTGAAACACCCACTGAAGTAAAAGGAATTGTAACAGTAGCCGGAGATAAATCCTGCAAGCCCGCTGCATCTTTCCATGAATATGTAAACACAACGGTTCCAACTCCGTTAAATAGGGGATCTACTGCAAATAGAGTAGCATTATAGTTATTAATTACCCTTCCCAAACTCACCAATACTCCATTATAATACAGATTACCATTGGCTGGTAATGAAGTAACAACAATGGTATCTCCACTGGAGTTGTTTAGGGTACCATCTTCCAAATCGGAACCCGATAAAGTAGGTACAGCAACCCGAATTAAGCCCCCCGGATTGTATTGTGCCGCGGCAGTAGATGGATTTGATTCAGGCCTTTTTTCAATTCCAAAGTTTACAGAAGATACAATTGATGCTCCTGTATTTACGGATATTCGGCCATTAGATGCGCCAGATTCAAAACCAGTGCCGGCATTATTATTCAAGCCAAATTGTTCAGCGGTATGGGCCCAATTGGTAGGCAAATTAGAACCCGCAGGGCTAGGCAAACCTGTATTTATATTTTGAGTAGATACAACAACCGTGTAATTGGAGTTTTGAGCCACATTTAAAAATAAATATGATCCAGAAACAGGGAGTTGTACCTTTTGAACCGCAAGCCCCTGACTATCTAAATAAACATATAGCTGCATTCCTTCAGGACTATGGATTCCACTCCCATCCAATAAATTATTTGAAAGTCCATTTGAATCATGAAAAACGGTTCCTGAAATTCGGGTAGCACAATTTACAACTTTCTCTACCAAATCTACTTCTCTGGTAAAGAACAAACAATCTGCATCTCTTACTTTTATTAGAAACCTTCCAGGTGAAATAGAAGCAATTTTTGTTGAATCTGTATTGAATGTATAAACGCTATTAGCCCCTGTTCTTAAGTTAATCCATTGAATTCGATAAGGCGGAGTTCCATTGGTAATATTAATATGAATAGAATCCGTAGTACTCCCATTACAAATGTCGGGATAATTAATTCTGATGTTGTTATTCAAAGGAGGGAACATTTTAGGAGGAATTGTATACCCTGCATCGATGTTGCCAGAACCTGCTACTCCATCATTTTGTCCCCAAACTGCTGCAAAGTTAGCCCCGTATGTGGCGGGGTTATTGGGGCCAGTTTTGGTCCAAACAACGGCACCACTCATGTCGCCTGTGGTGCTTGAAATGGTTAAAGTCCTAAGGCTTTGAACGCTTATTCCCAAATCACTGGTAGTTTCATCATAAGTTATACCATCAATGGTGATATTGTTGTCAGTGGCATCTAAATCATTGTTAAATGATACTTTATCAGGGTTTCCATCTCCATTTAAATCGACATAAAAATGGGTATTGGCAACAGGGGTTACCATGAGTTGTTCAAAATTTCTCGGCGAAGAGGCAGAAGAACCGTAATAAGTGGTGTTATTGGGATCAGCACCAAATCCCAAACTCATAAGCATAATTTGTTGCAAATTGCTTTGAGATACAGGCAGAAAACCCCAATCGCTATCTGCATTTCCCCTATCGGCTGTTCCAATCATTAGGAATCTAGGAGCTGGAGAACCCGATGTGCTGTAAGTATACCCTCGAGAGGCGGCTCCACCAGAAGATGTGTAAATATTTGAATTGTCATTTTTGGAGGATGCATCATAAGTTCTGCGTACGCTTGAATTTGCTGGAACTGTAAAAGTTGTTGAACTGCCATTTGTGGCTTCAGTAACAGTTATTGAGTTCGTTGGATCTGGGTTGTACACATATACTGCAATATCTTCCCTAGGAATACCAGGTGTGGTATAGGAACTGCTCATTTGACTATTGGGAATTAGGGAATAAGATCTGCCTTCCCAAGAAGATGCCAAATCCCCTGTCATGTAAACCACCATGATTTTCTTATTTGCAGAAATAGTTCCTCCTTCATTCACTCCCAGCGCAGCTCCGCCAGTTCCCGATCTACTATCTAAATAATAAGTTTCTCCTTTATTTAATGTTGTAGTTATATCGTTGGTCCCATCTCTGTTGTGATCGATATTTACAACGGTGCTATTTTCATCAGCAGTAATAGAAATGGAAGCAACTTCAAACATATTGCTTTGGTTTGCAGTGTTCTGCCCCACAGGCAATGTATAATTGGTTCCCCAAAATTCAGTTCTTGGAACCCCAACACCATTAATGCTCACAGTACCAGAAGTACCCCATGACAATTTGCTTAATGCGCCGATGCCGTGAATGAGAATACGATCCTTTCCATCATAGTCTACAACATTTTGCAGTGCATTATCGGCACCGCTGGCATTGGGATTCGATGCCCCACTTAAACCCGTTTCTAAAATTCTATTTTCAAGTATGGATGTGCTTCCCGATGGTAGAATGTCGTTGCTGAAACCCGGTGCAATCCCATTGCTTAAATCGGCATCTCCCCAAATCTGTGTTGTACTTTGGGTTGGATTTCTTGGATTTGCCTCAAAACCATCCTCCCAATGGTCATAAATAACTATAGCATCTGAAGTTACCGATAAACCCATAAAAACATTTAAGGGGTCATCATTTCCAGAATTGATGTCAGACAAATATTCCAAGGCCTCATTTTCAGGCACTGGAACGTAGAACACATTCGTATCGCAATTGAAAATAGCCTTGAGCATGAGGGTATCGGTTTCACAAACATTGTCGCCTGTTGTAGCTAAATTTCCGTCAGCTCCGCCATCACAAACACGGTAGTAAGCCAACTCAATTCCGTCATAATTCACATTCGGAATATAGGAATAAGCTCCAGTACTCGAATTCAAGGTCCAACTCCCATTGGATGGCGCTGTAACAGTTGAGAATTGCAAAGGCTGCGCATTTGCCGGATATACATCAGTAGCCAATGTGCCGTTGTTGCTTCCAGGGGCATAAAATGACCTTAAAGCCCTTCTGCTTGAAACAGGTACTCCACAATAATGTGTGCTTCTAATTCCATCAATTAAAATTGGGTCACCAGGAACGGATGTGCTTGTGATTCTTATATAGCGCAGTCCACCAGCGGGAACCGTGTAATTGGTGTAAGTAGAATTGTTTGATGAAACAGAAAGCGCAGAACCCAAACTGGCCCAAGTGGTCCCGTTTAAAGAATATTCAACTGTTGCCGTTGCAGTGCCCGAAGTATTAAATCTGGCAGATGCAATGGTAATTTGTGAGGCTCCCTGAGCAACCAACCGCTGCATATCTACAATCAATGGCTTGGAATTTTGCAGCAACGCTGAATTTCCTGGATTTAGAGCAGTGCCAGATGCTAAGAAAGTACCCTCTGCATTTTGGGCATGAGAACTGCCACCCCAAGCAATGTAACCATAAGCGGTAGAAGATGTTGCAGATCCGGATGGACAAGTTTGGGCAAAAGATTGAAATGAAGAAAATGCAAAAGCACAAATTCCAAGGACCAAGGCTGAACGCCTAAGTTTAATTCCTGAATTTTTCATTCTCAAATTTCTACTGCCATAGGAATTGGAAATGTTTATACTCATAAGATATTTATCGTTTAATGGGGGATTTCATTTTGGAGTTTAAGAAAACCACAGGAAATGCGGCCCATGAAGAATCACCGCGCAGTTGCGTGATAAAATCGATTGGTTTAACGAAGGACCAAGAAAAATTGCGATTTTCTTTTCCTACGCACATGACCCCTACCCTCCCGCAGGCGCATGCAACTTTTATAGAATACATATTTTATACCTCCATGAATTATCCAGTCTGCCAACCGTTCTATGCCATCTTGCCAATGGATAGAAAATTCATATTGCAGCTACAAATATGCGAATTTTCTTTTTACATAAAAAAATAAAATTTCATGTGCCTGAAATTCAACCTCATAGACCAATGCTTTTGTGAGCAAATTGTGCTGCCACCTGCATGTCATGGGTAATAAACAGATAGGAAATTCTCTTTTCCTTCTGTATTTCAACCAACAGCTCCAAAACCTGCTTTTTCACCAACGGATCTAAAGCCGCAACCGATTCATCTAAAATCAAAATATCAGGCTCGGAAGCCAAAGCGCGCGCAATACATAGCCTTTGCCGCTGTCCTCCAGACAATTGGTGTGGGTATTTTTGCAAAAAATCAGCCCCTAAACCCACATTGGACAAATAGGCGATGGCCATTTCATCGGCATCTTTTCGCGTTTTCCCCTTTAACCTCAATACCTCTGCAACCGTTTCTTGTACCCCAATTTCATTATTTAAACTCGAATAAGGATCCTGAAATACCATTTGGATTCCCGAATTTTTCTCCTTTAACACATCCTTGCCCCTAACCATTGCAGTGCCCGCATCGGCATCTTCCAAACGGGTTAGAATTTTGGCAATGGTAGATTTGCCTGACCCCGATTTACCCACCACAGCTATGGTTTCTCCCTTTCTCAAGCTTAGGTTAAACCCATCAAACAATTTTCTATTTCCAGATGCCGCAAAAAAAGTTTTACTTAAATCTTGAATGTTTAATACCACTTCTTGGTCGGCCGGAACTGGTTTTTTGAAATGTTGTGCGTCTAACAATTCCTTTACATACGGCACTTGGTTATTGCTAAGTACATCTGTGGCAGAACCAGCAGTAACCACTTTTCCACTTCGCATTACCATTATTGAATCCGCATATTTGGCCACCATTTCCAGGTCGTGGCTCACCAGCATCAAAGCACTGCCCAACTCCCTGCATCTTTGAACCAAAATTTCCAAGACCAAAATTCCAGTTTCAGGATCCAGCGCTGTAGTTGGTTCATCTGCCAATACCAAAACAGGCTTGTTAATGGTAGCCATGGCAATCATTACGCGTTGGCGTTGGCCACCACTGATTTGGTGCGGGTAACTGTCATAAATTCGCTGAACATCCGTCAACCCCACAGATAACAAGGCCTCTTCACACGTTTTTCTGGCATTTTCCCCACTTCCACTTTGGTGTACCATTAAAGATTCCAGCAATTGGTCGCCACACCTCATTCGCGGGTTTAATGAAGACATGGGCTCCTGAAAAACCATGCCTATTTCTTTCCCCCGAATGTGTTGCATTTGCTGTGCAGTTTGACCTTGTAAGTGAATTACATCTCCTTGATGGTTAAAATCAATATTGCCACGGCATAAGAGCCCTTTGGGCAAAAGACCCATTATGGCAAGTAGGGTCAAAGACTTTCCGGAACCGCTTTCTCCAATAATACCCTTTACTTCACCTTTGGCCAAGCTTAAAGCAGGCAAGTGCAAAAGGGATTTCCCTTTAAATTCTATTTCCAGATCTTTGATTTGCAGCAATTCCAAGGCATTGCAATTTTACAATTTAATTTAAACAATCTCATCCCGTGTTTTACACGATTCTAATAAGTTAGTCGAATGGGAATTTGCCTCCAAGAGTTTACCACTCGTCCGTTCACCATGCCAGGTATCCACCGAGGTGATTTTTGTATTACCCGAATCACCTCTTCATTAAACCCTTCACAAGCCCTGTTGCTCTCAACTATACTTACTCTAGATACTTTACCGTACTGGTCTACCATAAAACGCACTAATGCATAGCCTTCAATACCCTCCGACATGCAGTCCCTTGGCGTTCGAAATGACTGGGTAATGTACTCTCTAAAAGCGTCTTCTGTTGGTGGAAAAACGCATTCAAAATCTGGTTTTGGGTAAACAAACGTATCGCGCTTGGAGTTTTTTAAACCCCGAATATCTTCTGTTTGTGTGCCGCTGCCCAAACCTGCAGTTGCAAAGGGATCTCCCAAACCGCTGGCACCCACTCCACTGCCGCTAAACGGGCGTTCTGGCAAGTCTATGCCTATTTCTGGCACTGCATTTTCGCCAGCCGAAACATCCGTTTTTTCTTGGTACTCAGGACCTGCATCATCGGCAATGGTATAAATGGTGTCTATTACATCTGGTTTAGTGTAAATAGAAATCCCAGGTTTTTCAGCTTTTACTTCTGGAATTTGTATTAAAAAAACACCCGCAATTGCGGCAACCATGGCAGGTGCGCAGAGCATGGCAATAATTTTATTTCTATGGTATTTGTTTCTAATGGCATAAGCCCCATACTGTTTGTTTCTGCCTTCAAACACCAGTTCCACTCTCGCTTTCGACTCGGCCTGCTCCCATGAATTTGCTTTAAAAATGTTCATTATTTTCGTATTTGGTAATACATATAAAACGCAACTATGGCCCAATAATTATCATACGAATGCAAGCTAAATATCAGCCCAGTGTAAGGCTTTTCGAAAAAATAAGGCACAAAAAAATGCCGCGAATTGCGGCATTTTTTTATGAAGGTAAATACTTTTTAATTTAGAGTAAGGTTGATGGGAATACTGCGCCATGCAGTTACCGGTGCACCATTGTTAATGGCAGGCACCCATCTTGGTGATTTGGTCAACACCCTAATTGCCTCATCAGTAAATTCAGGACAACTTTTGGATGGTTCAGTGCAATAAATTCTGCTAATTTTTCCGCGAACATCTATTACAAAACGCATGGTAATTACCGCACTAATGCCTTCTTCCAAACAGCGTGGAGGAAATTGGAAATTGCTTTCGATAAAAGCAATAAACGCAGCATCTCCACCGGGGAACATGGCTTCATTTTCTACTTTTGTTAAAGGTTCACCAGAACCTTTTGGTCCCCCACCGATTGGGTTTTCTCCGCCTCCATCATCACCAAACCCTGGGTCTTCACTACCGCTTTGGTTTTTAGAACCTGGATTCTTAATTTGATTTACTGGTGGTGGATCAAAATCTTGGGTGGTATTTTGGTTGATTGCAGGAGCAACATATTGTTGCGCTGCAACAGGTTCCGGTTTATCTGGTGGTGGTGGTTCAAGTGGTTTTTCCTCCTCTTTTTCATCCACATCATCCAAGGTTTTGGCTTCAACACGCACTTTCTTTACACCTGCCTTTTCTGCCTTTTTCATCTTGGCAAGTATGACTGGTGTTGCTGCTCCTAAGACTGCAAACACGCAGGCAATCAGCGTAGCTATCACCTTAGATTGGCGGTATTTGCTCCGTATTTGGTATGCACCATACTCCTTAAAACGGTCGGCAAAAACCAGTTCTAGCCTCTCGTCTGATTCGGGTTGGTCCCAATTGTTAAAAAAATCTACTGCCATACTATTAATTGCTTGCTTTAGCTTTGTCCAACATCAGTTTTTCTTTAGGATCCAAAGGATCATCTACTACGAAATACTTACCTACTTGAGTGATAAGAAATTCATCCACCACATCAATCATATTTTTGTAAGTAGCATTTTCAGAATGTTTTACCAACACCACAAACTTGCTGTCGCGCTGGGCTTTTTCAAGCTTTTCATTCATTTTGCGTTCAAAAGCAGTATCGTTCTTAGGACCTTTATCAGATTCAATCTGAATGGCTGCAAGGTCACGCAACAGTTTTTTATTGCGTTCCTTTAATATTTTCCTCAAGCCATCCTTAGTTAAATCTGTTTTTTCTAGGGCCGTCATATCCTTTATGCTGGTGGAATAATGGTATACCTTATCTGTTCCATCCAAAATAAGTGTAATACCATCTTTAACCTCAGGTGCAGGTTCATTGTTGTTTTCCTTTTTCTCAGGAAAAATCATCCTCAAAGTTTTGGGTTTGCTAAACGTAGAGGTAAGAACGAAAAAGGTAAGCAATAGAAAAGCCAAATCCACCATTGGAGTCATATCGATACGGGTACTGAGTTTCTTGGCCCGTTTTTTATCGTGTTTGCCGTGGTTACCACCACCGCCGCCTTCAATTTGTGCCATTTTTTATTTTCTCCTTATTACTTATCTGGCCGGAGCATCCTCCAAGCCGGTTATCATCTCAAAATTCTTAATTTTCACATCGCGGAAAATTTGTATCACATTTTTTACCACGTCGTATTTGGTTTTGCTGTCGGCTTTTACTGCAAATTTGATGGCCGAAGTGGGATCAAATGGCAGTTTTCGCTTTTCAGCTTCATCCTTACGTGTTTCGTAATCATTCTTAGCAGCCAAGCGGGCATAATAAGCCCACCAATACAGCTGTGTATTCTTCATCCCCAGTGTGTCATAAGGAATTCCAGACATTTCAACTTTGGTCCTTTGTGAAGGTTCCAAATCGAGATAGCCCAAGATTTCACCCATTTTTAAACCGATACTGGACGAACCCACAAACTTGGCAGAATCCATATCCGATATATTGATTTTGAACTGCTTACACATATCTTTAAACACCTTGCCTTTTACAGCTTGGTTGGTAATATCGATAAATGCGCGGCCCTTTTCATCAATAGTGATAAGGAAAACTTGTTTGGGAATTTGATCCGGAGTAACACTTGTAGGCGGATCTACCGTTACAGGCTCTGGTTGTCTAAAACTGGAAGTAAGAATAAAGAATGTTACGAGCAAAAATGCCAAATCCACCAATGGAGTCATGTCCAAAGACGGCACAGAACGGGGCATTTTAACTTTTGGCATGTTCTTTTTCTATTTATTAATACGTGTAACTGATTAAAGGTAAATGGTTCCTTTAAATATTAATTGTGATGCGCTTGGAAATCAGAAACTACGCTGTAGCTAGCTTCATCCATGCTATAGGTCATGCTATCAATACGGTTAGAGAAGTAATTGTAGAAAATTACCGCCAACGTAGATGCAATGATACCAAATGCAGTGTTTACCAATGCCTCAGAAATACCTGTTGCCAATGCAGCAGTATCAGGAGCACCCGTATTTGCCAATGCAGCAAATGCGCGTATCATACCGAATACAGTACCAATCAAACCTACCAATACACCAATAGATGCACAGGTAGAAATAATTACCAAGTTTTTGCTCAACATAGGCAATTCAAGACCTGTAGCTTCTTCCAATTCTTTTTCAATTGCAGCCACTTTTTCGTCTTTGGTAAGCACTTTGTCGTGAGCAGCCATTTTGTAACGGCCCAAGCCAGAACGAACTACATTGGCCAAAGAGCCTTTTTGTTTGTCGCAAGCAGCAATGGCTTCATCAA
>JADYZD010000070.1 GCA_020853295.1 Bacteroidia bacterium
ACAATTTTGCTGTGGCCACAGATTTGAAAACTTTTGTTGGGCGCATGAAAAAGGAGTATGATAAATTTTGGACGCCCAACCGTGTGAGTACTGCAGCGAAATATGGTTTGAGTCCTTTGCAAGTAATGACCCTGGCCAGCATTGTAAGTAAAGAAAGCAACAAAACCGACGAGTACAACAATATTGCTGGGGTATATATCAACCGATTGCAAAAAGGCATGTTGTTGCAAGCCGACCCTACAGTGGTATTTGCGAGAAAAGAAACGGGCAGGGTATTGAATATTCACCTTAAAATTGAGTCGCCTTACAATACCTACATCCACAAAGGATTGCCTCCCGGACCATTGTGCATTCCCAATGAAGCTGCGGTAAAGGCCGTGTTGAACTATGTGCCGCACAATTATTTGTATTTTGTGGCAAACCATACTTTTGATGGATACCATCACTTTTCTGCCACACTTAGCGAGCACAATGCTTGGGCGGCACTTTTGCATGCTGCAATGAACAAAAGGGCTGCGCTGAAAAAGGCACAAACGCATTAATAGTGTGTTGTGTAAATGTAGTGGGAAAGTACCCCAATTTTTATTCAAAAACAGGTCTTGAATTTGTGCTTTAGAAGCATTCAAAGTATTACATTTGCAATCGAAATGAGCACACCATCTCAATACATTCCCATAGTTATACAATCGGCCGTAGCAATAGGTTTTGTGGCTTTGGCACTAGGCGCTTCGCATTTGTTGGGGCCCAAGAGCAAGACGGTTCAAAAGGATGAAACTTTTGAGTGCGGTATTGAAAGTCAGGGAAATGCAAGGTTTCCGGTTTCCATTAAATATTTTCTTACGGCAATATTGTTCGTATTGTTTGATGTGGAAATTATCTTTTTTTACCCCTATGCGGTAAACTTTAGAGAGATGGGTTGGGAAGGATTTGCAGCCGTTTTGGGTTTTGTAGGTTTCTTTTTGGCTGGGTTTATTTATGTTTGGAAAAAAGGTGCCTTGGAGTGGGAGAAATAATTTCAAACAAATTGGGTATCAAATTGTAATTCATTAACAAAGCAACACACCACATGGTTAAAATTGGAGATGCACCCGAAGGATTTGAAGGAGATGGATTCTTTCTTACCAATTTGGGCAAAGTAATAGGTATGGCAAGGGCAAATAGTTTGTGGCCGCTGCCATTCGCCACATCTTGTTGTGGAATTGAATTTATGGCAACAATGGGTACCAACTACGATTTGGCCCGTTTCGGTTCAGAACGTTTGAGTTTTTCACCCAGACAAGCCGATTTGTTGATGGTAATGGGCACCATTTCCAAAAAAATGGGTCCTGTTTTAAAACAAGTGTACGACCAAATGGCAGAACCCAAGTGGGTGCTTTCAGTGGGTGCATGTGCCTGCAGCGGAGGTATTTTCGATACTTATTCTGTATTGCAGGGCATTGATAAAGTAATACCGGTGGATGTTTATGTACCGGGTTGTCCGCCTAGGCCTGAACAAATTATTGAAGGTTTAATGAAAATTCAGGATTTGGCAAGAAATGAAAGTTTGCGTCGCAGAAATACCGACGATTACAAAAAAATGCTGGAAAGCTACCAAATAGAAACACTTTAATTGGATGGGAAACTGGAACAACCAAACTGCACTAGAAGCTATAGAAGCTGCATTTGCAGGTAAAATTATAAGTACCGAAGAGACCTATGGCCTTTTAAATATTGAGGTTTCTCCTGCTGATGCTTATGAAGTGATTGCGTGGTTAAAAAACCACGAGTCTTTAAAAATGCAATTTCTCACAGATTTATGCGCAGTGCATTATCCCGATAAAGAAGGCAAAGAATTGGGTGTTATTTACCACTTGCACAGCCTTCAAAATAATTTTAGAATCCGTGTTAAGGCATTTATGCCAAAAGAGCAGGCTGAAATAGCCTCTCTTATTCCTTTGTTTAAAGGAGCCAACTGGATGGAACGTGAAACTTTCGATTTTTATGGCATTCATTTTACTGGCCACCCAGATTTGCGTAGAATTTTAAATATGGACGACATGGATTACCATCCCCTGTTAAAAGAATACGCGCTAGAAGACGAAACCCGCACAGACAAACAAGATAAGTTTTTTGGAAGATGAGTGAATTGATGATTAGAAACGGTGGCCAATTGGTAAGCACCGAAACCATAGATGGCGAAATCGCCACCTTAAACCTAGGGCCTACCCACCCTGCAACACACGGCATTTTCCAAAATGTAATGAAGGTAGATGGTGAACGCATTATCAGCGCAGAACCCACCATTGGTTACATACATAGGGCTTTTGAAAAACTTGCCGAACGCAGGCCATACAATCAAATTACACCCATAACCGACCGTTTGAACTATTGTTCGTCGCCCATTAACAATATGGGATGGCACATGACGGTAGAAAAGTTGGCTGGAATAGAATTGCCCAAACGTGTAGAATACATGCGGGTAATTATTATGGAATTGGCACGTATTGCTGACCATTTGGTGTGCAATGCTGTAATAGGTGTAGATACCGGAGCACTTACAGGTTTTACATACATGTTTCAGGAAAGGGAAAAAATTTACGACATGTATGAAGAAGTTTGTGGGGCCAGACTTACTACCAATATTGGCAGAATAGGTGGTTTTGAACGCGACTTTAGTCCCGCATTTTTGCAAAAATTGCGCACCTGGTTAAAAGAATTTCCTGCAAAGTTTGATGAATTCGACCGCTTGCTTACCCGCAACAGAATTTTTATGGACAGGGTAGTAAAAGCAGGTCCAATAACGCCAGAAATGGCTTTGGAATACAGCTTTACAGGTCCAAACCTTCGTGCAGCTGGAGTAGATTATGATGTAAGGGTGATGAATCCATACAGCAGCTACCAAGATTTTGAATTTGATGTTCCCATTGGTTCCGATGGAGATACTTACGATAGGTTTGTAGTGCGCCAAGAAGAAATACGCCAGAGCTTAAGAATTATTCACCAAGCATTAGACAACTTGCCTTCTGGTAGTTTCCATGCAGATGTTCCTGCATTTTACTTGCCTGCAAAAGAAGATGTGTATACCAGCATGGAAGCCCTAATTTACCACTTTAAAATAGTGATGGGCGAAACCCCAATTCCAGCGGGTGAGGTATACCACAGTGTAGAAGGAGCCAATGGTGAATTGGGCTTTTACTTGGTTTCCGATGGAGGACGAACGCCTTACAGATTGCATTTCCGCCGCCCTTGCTTTATATATTACCAAGCGTATCCCGAAATGATTAAGGGAAGTATGCTCAGCGATGCCATTCTTACCATGAGCAGTATGAATGTAATTGCAGGTGAATTGGATGCTTGATTGAATTTAGATTTTCAACTTTGATGCAAAACATGTATTATTGCATCTGAAAGGCAGACGATTCATTCTTATTGCCTTTTAATCCCTAACCTTATTGCTGATTCATTCTTTCAATAGGTAAGATTTATTTACAAAAAAATTCAATGGCGTTATCACCCGACCTCACCAAAATGGCGGTTGCTGAACTTAAGCAACTTGCAGAAACTTTAGAAATCTCCAATGCTACCAAGCTCAAAAAAAATGAGCTGATAGATGCAATTACCGCTTCATTAGAAAAAGCCAAGCAAACTGCAAAGCCAGAAGTAAAAGCTGAAATTCCCAGAGCAGAACAAGTGGGCAATGCCAATGCCCCTGGCAACCGCAGAAATAGGGTAAAGAAACCCGTTGGTGAAATTGTAGAACCCGTAAAGTCGGTAAAAAATGAAGTAAACGAGGCACCCCAACTTCCATTAGAGCAAACACCAAAACAGGAAAAACCAGTTGCAGAAATTGAAAACAGCGGTAAACCTGTAGAAGTAAAACAAAACCCAAGGCACCAAGACAGAAATCAGAATAGGAACAGAAGAGATCAGCGCAACCAACCGGTAGACAAAGAATTGGTGATTTCAGAATCGGATTTGGATGCGTTTTTACCGCCATTGCCAGAAACTGAAAATAAAGAGGAAGAAGTAAAGGCAAAACCCGAAAACCAAAATACAAACAACAATAGAAACCAACTTCCGCAGGATGATCAACGCAGGCCCCAAAATCCTACCGATGACAACCAAATGAAGAAGGAAAAAATCGCCCCGATTTTTGAAATGGAGGGTGTGGTAATTACCCAAGGTGTGCTAGAAACAGTGCCCGATGGATATGGCTTTTTGCGTTCTCCCGATTACAATTACATGGCATCTCCAGATGATGTATATGTGCCGGGTTACATGATAAAACAAAACGGACTTAAAACTGGAGACACCGTTCGCGGTTCCATTCGTCCGCCAAAAGACAATGAGAAATATTTCTGCATTGTTAAAATAGAATCGGTGAATGGCAGAACATTAGAAGAAGTGAGGGATAGGGTGAGTTTTGAACACCTTACACCTTTGTTTCCCAATGAGAAATTAAACCTTTGCGATGACCCCAAACACTATAGCAACCGAATTATTGATTTGGTTTCTCCTATTGGAAAAGGGCAGCGCGGTTTGATTGTGTCACAACCCAAAACGGGCAAGACCTGGTTGTTGCAAGGTATA
>JADYZD010000071.1 GCA_020853295.1 Bacteroidia bacterium
CGGCATTTCTGTTTCATCTCCTTGCTATGGCACAGTTTACATTTTTAACAATTTGATGCGGCATTTTAGAAAAACGGTATTCCAATATGTAACCAATGTTGTGGTAATGAATACAGATACCATTCCTGCATCTCCATTGAAATTAAACGCTGCTTTTTGCGACATTCCAGGTAAGGTGTATTTCATGCACAATACTGTAGATGCGGGCACAGAATCTTACGGATTTGTAAGTTACCAGCCACAATCCAAGAGCAGTTGGTCTAAAGTGGTGAGCCGCAACAACCTGTTCTATAACGAGGGCAAATACTACAACCTGTGGGTAAGGGCAATGGACAGCGTAGATTTTGATTACAATTTATATTACAATCCCAATGGGTTTAGTGCCCGTCAGGACCGCCCGAATTATGGTGAATACACCACTATGGCGGGGGTTCAAAGCAATATTTTAGGCAATACTAACAAACCCGGTTCGTTCATAGAAAAACACAGTTTTGTTGCCAATCCCAAGCCAGGTTGGACCAATCCTGCATTGTTTGATTACCACCTAAACAATTCATCGCCAGCAATAGATAAAGGCATACTCATAAATGGATTGAATGACAATTTCATGGGCACTGCTCCTGATTTGGGGGCTTTTGAATTTGGAACCAACGGTGCCTATCAAATCCACCGCAATACGTATTCGTTTTTGATATACCCCAACCCCACTGTATCGGGGAAAATTATGGTTTCGGGCTCTGTAATACCAGAAAAGGTTTTGGTATTTAATGCCAACGGCCAACTCTTAATTGAAAAACCATGCACCCAACAATGGTTTGAGTTGGATATTGAAAGCCTTGTGGCGGGCATATATTCCATTACATTGGTGGTTGATGGCAAATATTACAGCCAGCAGCTGCTTGTTATGCCATAAAAAACCCGAAACCAATACTGATTCCGGGTTTGTTTGTATTTTTTAAAACAATTAACCTTCTAAAGCTGCGGCTCCACCAACGATTTCGGAGATTTCATTGGTAATTGCTGCTTGTCTGGCCTGGTTATAAGCAAGGCGCAGTGCTTTCAACAATTCACCGGCATTTTCAGTAGCTTTATCCATAGACACCATGCGTGCGCCGTGCTCAGAAGCAACAGAATCCAACATGGCCCTATAAATTTGGGTTTTTAGTGAACGGGGAATCAATTCTTGTAGAATTTCAATTTTGCCTGGTTCAAAGATATAATCATTCATTTGAGCAGATTTACTGCCTGAAGTTAAATCTTCTTGCAAAATGGGCAATAACACTTCATTCTTAAGAATTTGGGTAGCTGCATTTTTAAACTGGTTAAATACCACTTCTACCCTGTCGTATTGTTGTGATTGAAAAGCTTGAAGCACATAATCTGCTGCTTCGAAGGCATTTTCTGCATCCAAATTTTGCAACAGACTTACAAACCTCAAATCGGTGGTATAACCCAATTTTCTGAGCATTTCACCTGCTTTTTTGCCAATAATAAGTACATCTACTTTGCCAGCTTTGTGTTGTTCAGCATATTTGCTTTGCACCACAGCTACAGTTCGTTTTACCACATTGGCATTAAAAGCACCGCACAAGCCTCTATCGCTGCTTATTGCTACTATCAATACGCGTTTTACTTCCCTTTCTTTGAAATACCCGGCCAACTGATCATCGTCAACACTATCTTGCAAATTGGCCATAATCCCTTGAAGTTTCAAGGCATAAGGACGCATGCGCATAATGGCCTCACTGGCGCGGCGCAATTTGGTTGCACTCACCAATTTCATGGCTTTGGTAATTTGCTGGGTACTTATGGTACTCGCAATTCTGGCCCGTATTTCTTTTTGATTCGCCATTTTTTAGCTTATCTACTTATCAGGATTTATAGTTTTTTGCAACTTCTTTACCGGCAGCTACCAATACTGAGGTTACATCATCATCCAATTTACCTGCAGCTAGTTTATCCAATACATCACGGTGGTTGGATTCCAAATATTCCAAATATTCAGTTTCGAATTCACGCACTTTGTTTACAGGAATATCGCGCAATTGGTTAATAGAACCCAAGTAAATAACCGCTACTTGTTTTTCAACAGATACAGGGCTAAACTGTGGCTGTTTTAACACTTCCACGTTTCTAGCACCTTTATCCAAAACAGATTTAGTTGCAGCATCAAGGTCAGAACCAAATTTCGCAAATGCTTCAAGTTCGCGATATTGGGCTTGGTCAAGCTTCAAAGTACCGGCTACTTTTTTCATGGATTTGATTTGGGCATTACCACCCACGCGGCTTACAGAAATACCTACGTTAATTGCAGGACGTACACCAGAGTTGAACAAGTTCGACTCAAGGAAAATTTGTCCGTCGGTAATTGAAATTACGTTTGTAGGAATGTATGCAGATACGTCACCTGCTTGGGTTTCGATAATATGCAATGCGGTTAATGAACCACCACCTTTTACCATACCTTTTAGGCTTTCTGGCAAATCATTCATTTGGCTGGTAATTTCATCACTTGCGTTCAATTTGCAAGCCCTTTCAAGCAAGCGGCTGTGCAAGTAGAATACGTCACCAGGGTAAGCTTCACGTCCTGGAGGACGGCGCAACAACAATGAAACCTCACGGTAAGCTACGGCTTGTTTAGACAAGTCATCGTAAACCACCAATGCAGGCAAACCTTGGTCGCGGAAAAACTCACCAATTGCAGCACCTGCCATTGGGGCGTAGAACTGCAACGGAGCTGGAGCAGATGCAGGAGCAGATACCACAACGGTATATGCCATAGCACCTTTATCTTCCAATGATTTAACAACTTGTTTTACTGTAGATTCTTTTTGACCGATAGCCACATAAATACAGTAAACAGGGTTGCCTTTTTCATAAAACTCTTTTTGGTTGATAATGGTATCAATTGCAATAGCAGTTTTTCCAGTTTGGCGGTCACCAATGATCAACTCACGCTGACCGCGACCGATTGGAATCATTGCATCAATCGCTTTAATACCCGTTTGCAAAGGTTCTTTTACAGGCTCGCGAAACAATACACCTGGAGCTTTACGTTCCAAGGGCATGTTGTACAAGTCGCCCGCAATGGGACCTTTACCATCTACAGGTTCGCCAAGCGTGTTTACCACACGTCCAAGCATCCCTTTTCCGGCATTGATAGAGGCAATTTTGCCTGTGCGTTTTACTTTATCACCTTCTTTAATGGAAATGCTGCTACCCATAAGTACCGCACCCACATTATCTTCTTCTAGGTTCAATACTACGGCACGCACACCGTTTTCAAATTCTACAAGCTCACCACTCTGTACGCTGAACAACCCGTAAATACGCACAATACCGTCACCCACTTGGAGCACGGTACCTACTTCTTCTAGTTCAGCTGCAGAGCTAAACCCGGAAATTTGTTCTTTAAGAATGCTTGAAACTTCGTCTGGCCTTATTTGTGACATATAGTTTTTTTATGCTATGTTGAGTTCTGATTTTAATTTATTGATCTGGCTGGCAATGGAGCTATCATAGATTTTTCCATCAAACATAATGGTAATGCCGCCAACCAAAGAGGCATCTACCTTTGTTGTAATTTGTACAGAATTGGCGCCGGTATTGGTTTTTACATACTGTTCCACTTGTGCCAAACTTTTGGCATCTAAAGGAGCAGCACTGGTTACCAATGCCTGTGTAATTCCGTGATTTTTGTTATAAATCTTAGTGAATTCAGTTCCCATAAATCCAATCAAGTTTTCACGGCTTTTGTCGGCCATCAAACTGAAAAGGTTCACGGTTTCTTTATTGAATGAGCTAAAGATTTTAGAAAGTGTATTCTTCTTGGTTTCGCGGGTAATTAGCGGACTGTTAAGGAATTTAATAAAGTCCTTATTGGCCACAGTAATCTCGTTCAGATTTTGGATATCGGCAGCCACTGACTCAAGCACTCCATCTTCTGAAGCTTTGTCATACAGCGATAACGCGTATCTGGATGCAATTTTAGAATCTGACATGTGTTAGTTCGCCTGTTGTGGTTTTGCTTTGGTTAATTCTGCCAATTGATCGGCAATAAGCTTTTGCTGCGCTTCGCTGCTTTCCATTTGTTTGCCTACCAATTTCTCGGCAATAGCAAGCGAATAGCCAGCAACTTCTTTTTTCAATTCATCAATGGCAGCAAGTTTTTGCTTATTGATTTCATCATTAGCACGGGCAATGAGTTTTTTTGCTTCCTCATCAGCTGCACCTTTAGCTTCACCAATGATTTTATCTTTCATTTGGCGTGCCTCACCCAGGATTTTTTCCCTTTCTGTGCGTGCTTCAGCTAGCAACTGCTCATTTTGATTGGTTAAACGTGCCATTTCTGCACGCGCGTTTTCTGCCTCTTGCAAACTCTTTTCAATAGAATCCTCCCTGTCTTGCAGAGAACTCATAATCGGTTTCCAAGCGAATTTTTTCAATATCAACAATACCGCAACGAATGACAAGGTCATCCAAAAGATAAGACCCACTTCGGGGTTTACCAGCGGTGGAAGTTCAATTAGTGTGATTTTCATGGGTGTTTTTTTTCAAAGTAAAGTTACTCCCCCAAAAGTTGAAGGAGTAACTTTCTTTATTTTTTTTAGAGGAACAAAATCAACAGACAAACAACGATAGCGAAGAATACAGCACCTTCAACAAGTGCTGCTGCTACGATCATGTTTGAACGGATATCACCCAAAGATTCTGGTTGACGTGCGATACTTTCCATTGCACTGCCTCCAATACGTCCGATACCGATACCGGCACCAATTGCGGCTAAACCAGCACCGATAGCGGCACCCATTTTGCTAAAATTCGCAGCGGCTGCGGCTGCATCCTGAAGAATGGTCATCAAACTCATAGTTGTAGTTATTGTGTTTTTTTGTTTAGTGTTTTTCTGTTGCGTGATCGTGATCATGCCCATGCTCTTCAATAGCCATACCTATATATAAAGAGCTAAGCAAGGTAAATACAAAGGCCTGCAAGAATGCTACTAGCAATTCCAACATTCCCATAAATATAGTGAAAGCCACACTGGCTGGTGCTACTGAGTAACCCACCCATGCTTTCATTGAACCAAATATAAATATCAAAGAAAAGAAACCCAGGATGATAATGTGTCCCGCAGTAATGTTTGCAAACAAACGCAGCATCAATACAAACGGCCTTAAGAAGAATCCAAGAATTTCTATCGGTATTAACAATATATACAAAGCTACTGGCACATCTGGCAAGAATATGTGTTTCCAGTAAGCAGCATTTGCATTTACTGTTACATACAACAATATCACTGCAGCCATTACCAATGGAATGGCAATGTTACCTGTAGCATTGGCTCCACCTGGGAAAAATGGGATGTTGCCCATAAGGTTAATGATGAAAATGAACCAGAAAATGGTCATTAATAAAGGCATGAACTCCTTATATCTTGTACCTACAGATGATTTAATCACCCCATCCCTCATAAATACAAAAAGAGATTCTATTAAATTTTGAAATCCTTTAGGTGCTTTACCTGCACGCTTTTTATAAGTGCGGGCAACAGATAAGAAGATAACAATGATGAGTATGCTACCCAGAATAATGGTTGCGGCTACTTTGGTGATGCTAAAGTCATAAATCTTTTCA